>JAJYNF010000033.1 GCA_021786455.1 Acidobacteriota bacterium | reverse complement strand
ACATGGAGGAGGCATGGGTAATTTCGTAAAAGCGGCAAGCCTTTCGGATTTGGCTGCGGGAACGGCGAAGACCGTTGTGGTGAACGGAAAAGAGATCGCTCTCTATAATCTCGATGGAAAGGTTTACGCTACCGACAACATCTGCCTGCATCAGGGTGGGCCGCTCGGCGAAGGAATGCTGGAAGGCGATGTGATCACTTGTCCGTGGCACATGTGGCAATACAACGTGCGGACAGGAGAAAATCTGGATGACAAATCGCTGAAACTTGCCACGTACCCAGTCCAAATTGACGGCAACGACATCAAGGTCGCCGTTTAATGGAAGCGCGAAGAGCTGAACGCGAAGCCCTTTAAGCTCCAGTCTGCGCCCTTCAACCCAATGCCTGAACTTCCAGAAGTCGAAACTGTTTGTCGCGGACTGCGCCAGCGCGCGCTGGGGCGCTGGATTACCGGGGTTGAAATTCTGCATTCGGGAGTCGTCCTCGGAGCGACAGAAGATTTCACGCGCTGGATTTGCGGTCGGAAAGTGAGTCGGGTGAAGCGCAAAGGGAAGGTGTTGGCAGTTGAGCTTGAATCTCCTAACGGCCAGTCCACACACTTTCTGATGATGCGGCTCGGCATGACGGGCCAGATTACAGTGCGCCGGCGCTCGGAGCGGCTCGAAGCGCACACGCACGTTCGATTACTTCTCGATGACGGAGAGGAAGAAATCCGATTTCGAGACGCTCGGCGGTTCGGCCGGCTACGGGTGTCCACACGCGAGGAATTAGACGCCATTCTTGCCGCGCTTGGGCCCGACGCACAGGAAATGAGGGGAACGGAATTTCTCCAAGCGGCGCGCGGGCGTCGCGGAGCAGTGAAGAGTTGGTTGCTCAACCAGCGAGTGGTTTCGGGGCTAGGAAATATTTACGCGGATGAGTCGCTCTATGCGGCAAGAATTCATCCTCTCGCCCAGCCTGGACGCCTTTCTCGCCGAACCCTACAGCGGCTTTATCTCACGGTCAAAAAGGTTTTGAAACGGGCGATTGAACTGCAAGGAACCAGTTTTCGCGATTACGTTGACATTGAGGGCCACGCGGGGAGGTACCGAAGATGGCTCAACGTATATGGACGCACCGGCAAACCCTGCCGTCGTTGCCAAGGATTAATTCGGCGGATTATTGTGTCCGGACGGAGCAGTCATTACTGCCCGCGCTGCCAGAAGAGGCCCCGATATATAACCCTGGAAATTCATCCGGAGGACTCAGGGCCACCATCCCGGACGGGGATGCGGGTATGACCGCCGGGGATTGAGAAAAGGGGTTGGCGACGATGTCAAGGAAAGTTGCCTCGGGATTTCATAGCGGTCTCAGGGTCGCCGCATGGGCCGCGGTCGTGCTATTGCTGTTGTGGAGCGCCAAGGGTCGGGTAGCTGCGGGGCCGGACGGCGGACGAGCGGCGGGGCCCGTGAGGAAGCTTGTTTTAGCGCCGCCTCACGCCGCGACACCCCAGCACTGCTCCGGCTGCGAAACCTACGTGGTGAGGCGGGGTGAAGGTTTGGACACCATCGCGCGCGACCATCTTTCCCGAACCTCCTACATGACGCTTCCTGGGCTGGAGTCCGCGATATTGCGGGCAAACGGATGGACACAAGAAACCACCTTCCGGTCCGGCGAGCACATGCTGATTCCTGGATATCTCAAATCGCCGATCGTCGCCCATTCCATCCGCATCCCGAAAACATTCGAGGCTCGCGGAATTTACCTGACGGCATGGATGGCGGGAAGCGAGCGCGGTCTCGATTTGGTCCGTCGCTGGCGCAAGGCTGGCGGCAATGCCGTGGCCTTTGACATCAAGGACGTAGAAGGGCGCGTGGCCATGTCTTTCCACAATCCACTGGCCCCGAAGGATGCTAATCCGCCAATTCCAGACCTCCCCAAATTCGTTCATTTTCTGCACATGAATGGAATCCACGCCATCGCGCGCATTGCGCTGTTTAAGGACGCTTATCTGGCGCGGCATGACCCAGCCCTCGATCCGCGCTCGCGCCAGACGGGAAAACTTTGGCTGGATAATGGAAAGCGGTTGTGGGTGGACCCGTCCTTGCTCGCCGTCCAGGATTACAATCTGGCGCTGGCGAAAGCCGCCGCGAAGGCCGGCGTGGACGAAATCCAGTTTGATTACGTCCGCTTTCCCACATCCGGCGATGAGGACGACGCCGAATTTGCCTTCCAAAAGGCAAATCCTAACTGGCAGCGTTCCGATGTGATTACCAGCTTCCTGAAACGAGCCTACGCCGAGCTCCACCCGATGGGCGTGTTGGTTTCTTTGGATGTTTTCGGCGTGATGGCCTGGGAGCAAGAAGTGGACCTGGCGCATACAGGCCAGGACATACCGCAAATGGCGCGGTATTGCGATGTGCTCTCACCCATGATCTATCCTTCGCACTTCTTCGGCTTCGACGGCAATGCCGTCCCGGGCGATGCACCCCGCCACTTTATCGGCGAGTCCATGAAACGCTTTCGGGAAATTACGGCGGGCACGGGCGTAGTGCTGCGGCCGTGGTTGCAGGCGTTTGCCTGGCGCACGCCCGATTATTCGCCTCAGTACGTGATGGAAGAGGTGAGCACGGCACGCCAGCAAGGCGGGATCGGCTTTTTGCTTTGGAACGCCGGTAACAACTACACGCAAGCCCTCGTTGCCATGAACCTCATGCGCGCCGCCGGCAAGAAGTACTTCCGGGGCGACGAACTCCCTCCCCGCGGAGCCGAACCGATGGCGGAGAAATTCCGGCGCGTCGGCGCGAACGCAGCCTCGGCCGTTCGTACCCCTGAATAAAGCCTCGCGAGACCGAGCGCCTTTGGAGCGGGTTCGGCCCGCCCACGGCACGAACTTCTGTTATAATTCGCCCGCGCGCAATAGAGAGGATTCAGCCGGAAGCCGCTTCCATGCTTTTCAAAACTTTCAGCGCCGCGACATACGGAATTGACGCTTACCTGGTCGAGGTGGAAGTGGACGTCTCAGCAGGGAACGGAATATTTACGACCGTCGGGTTGCCGGACGCCGCCGTGCGTGAGAGCCGCGAGCGGATTAAATCCGCAATCAAGAATTGCGGCTTGGATTTTCCCTTTCAAAACATCACCGTGAATTTGGCTCCGGCGGACGTCAAGAAGGAAGGGTCGGGATTCGATCTGCCGATCGCGCTCGGAATTTTGGGCACAACCGGCGTTCTGCTGAAAGACGGGCTGAAGCAGCACTTGTTCCTGGGCGAATTGTCGCTCGATGGAGGGCTTCGTCCTATTAAGGGCGCGTTGTCCATTGCGGGAATGGCAAGGCAGAAAGGAATTCATCGCCTGGTGGTGCCTCCAGAAAATGCGCCCGAGGCGGCCGTGGTGCAAGGCGTCGAAGTTTACGGGCTGCGGTCGCTGCCCGAGGTGCTTGACTTCGTCAACGAAACACGCCCTTTCACCCCGACGCGCGTCAACGCTTCGGAGATGCTCGATCGCGCGAGCCAGTACAGCGTGGATTTCCGCGACGTCAAAGGACAAATGCACGCCAAGCGCGCCATTGAAGTGGCCACGGCCGGCGGCCACAACATCCTGATGATCGGCCCGCCAGGCGCCGGGAAGACGATGCTAGCCAAACGCATTCCGACCATTCTGCCACCACTGACGTTTGAGGAAGCGATTCAAACCACCAAGATCCACAGCGTGGCGGGGCTGCTCGAGCCGGGAGCGGGGCTGGTGGGGACGCGGCCGTTTCGTAGTCCCCACCATACGACATCGAGCAGCGGGTTGATTGGCGGCGGGTCGGTGCCGCGACCGGGCGAAGTGAGCTTGGCGCACAATGGAATTCTCTTTTTGGACGAGCTCCCCGAATTCGATCGCGCTTCCCTCGAGGCAATGCGCCAGCCGCTCGAAGACGCGATGGTGACGATTTCGCGCGCCGCGATGTCGCTCACTTTTCCGTCGCGCTTCATGCTGGCCGCGGCGATGAATCCCTGCCCCTGTGGATTTTTCAACGATCCTTCGCGCGAATGCACCTGCACGCCGCCGATGATTCAGCGGTACGTTTCCCGGATTTCCGGACCCCTACTCGACCGCATTGACATTCACATTGACATGCCTGCGGTCAGATACACGGAACTCCGCCAGGGAGCAGGCGGCGAAGGCTCGGAGGAGATTCGCCGCCGCGTGGTCGAGGCCCGAAATCGGCAGCTTGAGCGATATCAGGGCGAGAAAATCTTTTCCAACGCCCAAATGAGCCCGCGGCAGATCCGCCGCTATTGCAATATCTCGAATGAATGCGAACGATTGCTCGAGAGCGCCATGACGCGCCTGGCTCTTTCGGCGCGGGCCCATGACCGCATCCTGAAGGTTTCTCGAACCATCGCCGATCTGGCCGGAGCGGAAGAAATTTCCACCGAGCACATCTCGGAAGCGATTCAGTACCGCTCACTGGACCGCAACTACTGGACCTAACCATTCAGAGTATCTAGGAAAGCAAGCAATCAATCAAAGAAGACGGGCCGCTGCAGGGTGGCGAGGTTTGCTGGTATAATTGCCGTGGGGGTGGCGACTCGCCGGACGGCTTCGCCGGCCTGGGGACTTGCGGATTTCCAAATAACTTCACTGGGAGGCCTCGAGTGGCTGTACGCTTGGTAAAATGTGTGAAATTCGGCCGGGAACTGCCCGGTCTCGACGAGCCTCCCTGGCCGGGAGACCTCGGCGAGCGTATTTATCAAAATGTTTCGCAAGAAGCCTGGAAGCTGTGGCTTGAACACTTGAAGATGCTCATCAACGAATACCGCCTGAATCCTTCCACCAAGGAAGCGCAAGAGCTTGTCGCCAGCCAGATGGAGCAGTTTTTCTTCGGCGAAGGCGCGGCGCTGCCTCCTGGATACGCCCCGCCGCGGAAAAAAGGATAAGTTGACGCAAGAATGTCGTCGCGGATGAAGTTCCTCATTGGAACTCCCCGCGGCGCGGGTTTGCCACGTCCGGCTTATGGTCCCATGCGGGCCGGAGTCGAGAGGGAAAGGTCAGGCCTCAAAGGATCGGGAGCGCCGCTGTTAGGACAAAGCGAAGCCGACGGTAGGCTTTACGAAGAGCATCTTCGACAAATTCCGGCGAAGGTCCGCGGGCAAAGATAAAACCCGGATAACTGGAGCCCTCTGGCCAGGGAACCAGCCTCTCCGTAGGACGCGCGGAGAGAATTATTTCTCCGATCCCCGGGACCCTCTGAGCTTCTTCAATTCCCTCAACCCTTTCGAGGATTCCTTCTTCGAGCACCGGAATCATCATCACTCCGGAGGCCGGCTCTTCACGCCGGATCTCGTCTATGCGCTCGTCGAGCGCAAACCGAATCAGCAATTCCTCCAACGAGACGTTCGCTCCGAGGCCAGGCGACTGGAAACGGAGCGCGCGAGAACAGAGACCGCCGATGGGCCTTGCCGCAACTTCCAGCAGCCAGACGCCGCGCGCATTCAGGCGCGCTTCGGCGTGAACCGGACCGTGATAAAGGCCGAGCGATTCCACCGCTCGCGCAAGTGTGGTCGCTATGAGCTGTTGCTTGGCAGGGTCTAGCCGCGAAGGAGTCACGTAAAGGGTCTCGGTAAAATACGGCCCGGCGAGGGGATCCGGCTTGTCGAAAACAGCTAAA
>JAJYNF010000204.1:1973-5705 GCA_021786455.1 Acidobacteriota bacterium | reverse complement strand
CGGCCCGAACGGCCTTTCAATCAATCTCCGTCGGCGACTGCAAGGGCTTCTTTTTTAGCGCCCGATACGCTATATAATAAATGGAATTGCTTTAGGTTATAAATACACGGGAATGCCCCACCGTTTTGCGGCGCTGAAAGCGCCACCGGCTAAGTGCTTTTATTCCAACGTGTCGGTTCCCCCGGTGGGCAGGGTTCATGGCCAAAAAGTCGTCGTTTACCAGGGGTAGATCTCAAGGTTAACGCGTTCGATTGCCATGTGTTGGTACGCCTGGAGGGATTCGAACCCCCGACCTGTTGCTCCGGAGGCAACCGCTCTATCCATCTGAGCTACAGGCGCCCAAGGGCCAGTTTACTGCCTAGCGAACCCGCGGTCAACGGTTTGTACTCGTCCACAGCAGACTGCGGGCGCTGGTGGTGACAGATATGTTCGTAGCCATAGCGGTTTTGGGGGCCGTTGAAGCCTTGGTTCTCGATTTCCCGGTGGCTCTTTGCCATGAGGAAGAGCGCCCGGCTGCTCACTCGGTGGCGAGGAAAGGCGCTAAGCCAGCACGCCCCGCCACACGGATCATGACCAACTGGTCGTGGTAGCGGAGGATTTCCCTTTTGCGGTTCCGGTAGGGACAGGGCGAGGATGAGCCTTGGGGATGAGCGGCGCTGAGCCAGAAAGCGGGGAAAACTCTGCTGGCGGCTTTGGGCAGCGGCTGAACAGAGCAGTGCAGGCCACCCGAATGGTTCAGGGATGCAATAGGATTTTTCCAAAAAAATCTCGGCTTTCCATTTTCCCCTGCGCCGTGCCAGCCTCTTTAAGGGGAAAAACGGAGTCTATGACGGCTCTCAATTTCCGCTCACCCAGCAGTTTGAGCACTTGCATCAGCTCGCCCTTTCCTCCCATGTAGGAGCCAATCACCGCCCGCTGCCGGCCGAACAGCGTTTGGAGGTTAAGATCTACCTGACCGCCTGAGGTGATACCACAGGTCACCAAACGCCCGTACGTTGCGAGCGATTCGAAGCAATCCTCCCAGACCGCCGCGCCGACGTGCTCGACAATGACATCTACACCGCGGTTTTCGGTAAGCCGCTTCACTTCTCCGCGAATGGATTGCTTTGTGTGATGAATCACCGCATCGGCGCCCAAGGCCGCTGCTTTGGCCAGTTTCGTTTCGCTTCCGGCCACGGCAATCACCCGACGCGCCCCGGCGTGTTTGGCGATTTGAATCGCCGCGCTGCCCACGCCAGACCCCGCCCCCATCACCAGGACATCCTCGCCCGGCTCTAGCCGCGCCCGCGTTATGAGCATATGCCACGCAGTCAGAAAAACCAGGGGCACGGCCGCTGCTTCATCAAAGCTCAGGTTGCCTGGAATCCGGATGACATTCCGCTCCGGAGCCTTGACGAGTTCAGCGTAGCCGCCATCCAACATGACGCCGAAGAGGGTAAAAGTTCGGCAGGCGCTGTCGCGTGCTCGCCAGCACTCTTCGCACTGTCCGCAGCTGATGCCGGGAGCCAGCAGCACGCGGTCTCCGGGCTTCGTTCGCGTCACCATGGATCCGACTTCGACAACTTCGCCGGAAATGTCGCTGCCGACAATGTGCGGCAGGGAAAGCTTCCACGCCCGAACGCCTGCCCGCAGCCAAAGGTCAAGGTGATTCAAGGCACATGCATGGACGCGAATCAACGCTTCGTCGGGAAGAATGCGGGGCTCCGGAGCATCTTCGTATTTCAAAACGTCCAGACCACCGTACTCATGGAACCGCACTGCCTTCATTGCCTGATCCTCCTACCATCGCGTTCAATGGCCCGCCGCTGTTGCTTCCTGCCAGTGCTGCTGCTCCCATTATATACGTGATGATTGGGGCCCTTTTGCCTTCGAATTCCTCAACGAGTTTTCCCCTGCGAATGATGACCGACACCGCCCATAAAACAGTTCGGGGTGATCTTGCAAGCTTTATGTCAGGGGATGCCGCGAGAGAACCGTCCACCCCTATCGCCCGCCCGGCCCCATTACAATGCCGGATTCTTAAATCGCTCGGGCGGCGGAGTGCGGTCGGCAGTGCCTAGAGCGCGGAGAAAATCAAAATCGCAGCCCTCGTTCGCCTGCAGGATGTGGTCGAGGAACATTCGTCCGTAGCCGCGGACATAGTGCGGCTGGGGCGGACGCCAGTCGGCAAGGCGCTTTTTGATTTCGGCTTCGGGCGCCAGCAGTTCCAGCCGACGATTCTTGATATCGAGTTCGATTTCATCGCCGCTTTTGACCGCCGCCAGCGGCCCGCCCTCCGATGCTTCGGGCGCGATGTGGACGACGATGGTTCCAAAACTCGTGCCGCTGATGCGGGCGTCGCTCAGCCGAACCATATCGCTGACGCCGGCCGCCAGCAGCTTGGCCGGGATGGGCAAATGTCCCCACTCCGGCATTCCGGGTGCGCCCTTGGGGCCAGCGTTCTTCAGAACCAAAATGCTCGATTCGTCCACGTCGAGCTTTGGATCGTCAATCCGCTCCAACAGGTCGAGATTGTTCTCGAAGACCACCGCACGCCCTTTGTGATGCGTCAGGTGCGGCGACACAGCCGATTGTTTGATTACTGCGCCCTCCGGAGCCAGATTTCCGCGCAGGATGACCGTGCCGCCCTCGGGCTTGAGCGGCTGGGCGAGGGTTTTGATGACATCGCGGTTGAAACAGGCGGCGTCAGCTAGGTTAGCCGCTACGGTCTTGCCCGTTGCGGTCAAAGCCTCACGGTGCAGCAGGGGCTCAATCTCCTTCAACACGGCCCGCAAGCCACCGGCGTAGCAGAAATCCTCCATCAGAAATTTTCCCGACGGTCGGACGTTCGCGATTACGGGTGTGGTACGCGAAAGCTCATCAAACTTTTCAAGCGGCAAATCCATGCCCAGACGACCGGCTATGGCGACGAGGTGAATAATGGCGTTGGTCGAGCCGCCAATGGCCATGTCGGCGCGAATGGCGTTTTCCATCGCCTCATGAGTCATGATGCGCGATGGCCGCAAGTGTTCGTCAACCATTTGCACGATGCGGCGGCCGCTCCGCTCGGCGATCGCGAGACGACGGGAGTCGCTGGCCGGAAGATCCGCCGCGCCTGAGAGCGTCATGCCGAGCGCCTCGGCGATGCAGGCCATGGTCGAGGCTGTGCCCATCACGCCGCAGTGGCCCGCGCTTCGCGAAACACAAGACTCCACTTCGCACCATTCTTCCTCGCTCAGCCGCCCCGCGCGCACCTGTTCCCAGAGGCGGCGGATGTCCGTGCCGGCGCCAATTTCCTTGCCGCGGCACATGCCGCGCAACATCGGCCCGCCGGGAACCATCAAAGCTGGAATATCGGCGCTGGCCGCGCCCATCAGTTGCGCGGGCGTGGTTTTGTCGCAGCCACAGAGCAGCACGACGCCGTCGAGCGGGTAAGCTGTAATGCACTCCTCCACGTCCATCGCCATCAGGTTGCGATAGAGCATGGTCGTCGGTTTCATCAGCATTTCGCCGAGCGAGATGGTGGGAAACTCGAGTGGGAAACCTCCCGCTTCCCACACGCCGCGCTTCACGGCCTCGGCTACTTGGCGCAGATGGGCATTGCAATTGTTCAGTTCGCTCCAGGAGTTGCAGATGCCGATGACCGGCTTCGACTGGAACACCGTCTCGCTGAAGCCTTCGGCGCGAAGCCAGGCGCGGTGCGCCATGCCCCAGCGATCGTTTTTCCCAAACCAGGCCCGACTGCGGAGTTCG
>JAJYNF010000204.1:0-1963 GCA_021786455.1 Acidobacteriota bacterium | reverse complement strand
TTTCATAGTTCCTTTCCATACGAGTAGGGTGTCGGCTCAGCCAATTTGGGGATTCTGGCACAGCCAGCAGGGGCAAGGCGTTGTTGGCATCGGCACCCCGTTGCGTGAATCTTGCTTAGCCGAGCATAGTAAAACATGCGGTTGAACATCGCAAGGTTGACGTGTCCGTGGATGCTCAATCTGATTTTCGGAGTGAAAGATTTTGACCAGTATCGCGTGTTTTACGTCGTTCTCTGATTCGGATAAAATGACGTGTTGGAGATACGCTTCGCATGAGTGGTCCAAATTCAAGAACGGCGATCGTGTTGTTTGCCCACGGTAGCAGCGTTCAGAGCGCCAACGAAGGTGTTCACCGCCTGACCCAGCTTGTGGAACAAGAAGGCTCGTATCCCTACGTTCGAGCGGCGTTTTTAGAGCCTTTTGAGCCAAGCCTCGCCCAGGCGACACGCCAAGCCGTTGACGCAGGATTTATGCGAATTCTCGTCATTCCCTACTTTCTCACGCTCGGACTCCACTTGCAGCGTGATTTGCCTCGCTTGTTGGCCGCCGAGCGCGCGCGGTATCCCGAAGTTGAAATTTGGGCGGGAGAATCGTTGGAGGGCCACCCCTCCATGTCCGCTGTCCTGCTCGCCCGGATTCACGAAGCCCTTGAAGCTATCAAGGTCCCCCGGTGAGTCGCCATTTTTATTCCGCTGTTCTTCGGGACGCCCGACTTGCAGCCCAGCGAACCCGACACATGGAATTTGAAATGCAGAATGGTCAGCGGTTTGCCTTTCTTCCAGGGCAGTTTATCTCCCTTTCCGTGGGACAGGAGCCTGCAAGTTCCTCTCGCTTGTACTCGATTGCGTCGGCGCCGCGGGCCGATAACCGCTTCGATCTTTGTCTTCGACTTCGACCCGACGACGCCGTCTCATCCGAGATGTTTAACCTCAAACGGGGAGAGGTGGTTCGCTTCTCGGGACCGTTTGGCTTTTTCACGCTTCGTGAACCACCGGATTCCGTGTCAGTTTTTATCGCCGCGGGAACGGGCATCGCTCCGATTCGCGCCATGCTCCAGCAGCTCTATCGGCGACCCTACTCGGGCGAAGCTTGGCTCTTTTTTGGAGTCCGCTCCGAACCCGACATTCTCTATCGCACTGAATTTGAGAAACTGGCGCAAGAGAATCCAGGCTTTCATTTCCTCCCTTCCCTAAGCCGTCCCGAGCCGACATGGGCGGGACTTCGAGGCTATGTTCAGACGCACATCCCACGATATCTCGCCGGCAAAACGGGCCTTCATGCTTATGCGTGTGGGCAGCGAAAGATGATTGATGACGTGACGCAAGCATTGAGGCGAATGGGTCGAAGCTCCGAAGCGATCAGCTCTGAGGAATTTGACTGAAAGCGGATGATTATCCCAACCGTGAGAAGGAACGGTCCATGGTGAAGGCGAGGGTTCGAATGGACTCTTCCACATAGTGGGCAAGCGAGTCGCGGTAAAAGTTTAAGCTAAGGTCTCGCACGGACCGCTCAGGCTCTCGCGGAAAAACCAGGTGATGGATTTCATGCAAAACCACGCTGAGCAAGCGCAAACGGAATTGCATGGCGTGAAATTCGACCAAGCGACTGCCCTCGAGGAATTTTGCGTCGAGCGCCGCGTCGCTTAGAGGAAGAGCCTGCCAATTTCTGACCCGCTCGTAGGCAATGTCCAATTCGCCACAAACCTCGCCGCCCAAGGCGTCGTGGGCAAGGACAAAGGGCTTCTCGTGTACGGTAACGTGGCGGTGTCCGAGACAGCCGCAAACGTTGTTTCGATGAAGCTCGACTACAATCACTTGGGGGGCGCGAGCTAAAAGCTCTTCCTGCGTTTTCCGACAAACGAGGGGAATCTTTGGCCAGTCCTCGGCCAGGCTTCTCTCCAGCATCATGGCTCGCGATCGGTCGCCCGCGCGAAAAGCGATAACCACAAGAGGGCGGTCCCTGC
>JAJYNF010000255.1 GCA_021786455.1 Acidobacteriota bacterium | reverse complement strand
GGCAAGGACGCCGCGCCCTACCTTCCGCCCGCGAAGGTGTCCCCGCAACTCGCATTTTTCCCGGAGTCCGAAGTTCGGGACTTCTACCGCGACGGCCCGCACCCCGTCACACCGGAGAGCATCGGAACGCTTCTAGGCTACCTCCACTCGCTCGCTCGCCCGCTTGCCGCTCACGCCGGAAGCGCTCGCCGAAACCTTCGGGCCCAAAGGAGAGATCGCTCAGGGCATCATCGGCAGCCTTTACGACAAGCTGCGAAAGACCGAAAACCGCCGCGTCCAGACGTTCTTCGCCGAATGGCAGCGCATCTTTGGGATTGTGTACGGACAGGACATCGGCAAGGCGGAGGAAGATGCTCGGGCGCTGGCGAAGCAATTCGGCGTGTCCACCGTGCCAAAGCTAAAGGAATTCCTCTTCTCGGTTCACACCTATTTTGCTTTGCTGATGAAGCTGCTGGCCGCCGAGGTGATGACGTTGCAGCGCGGCGCAATGATGCAATCGTTTATCGCGCCGCTGGTTTCCGCCCCGCCCGAAGACTTTCGCAGGGCGCTGAAGGATTTGGAGGATGGCGGCCTTTTCGCCCGCCAGGGAATCAATAATTTCCTCGAAGGCGATTTCTTCTCCTGGTACTTGAGCCTTTGGGACAAGGGCTTGGCCGACGCGCTTCGCGCCATGCTTCGCGCGCTTGCCCGGTTTGACCCGCGGACGCCCTACCTTGCGCCGGAGCAAAGCCGCGACTTGCTCAAGAAGCTCTATCAGTACCTTGTCCCGAAAAAACTGCGGCACGATCTCGGCGAGTATTACACTCCCGATTGGCTCGCCGAGCACCTGCTGAACCAGCTTGAGTATCACGGCGACATCGAAAAGCGCCTGCTCGATCCCGCCTGCGGCTCAGGGACGTTTCTGGTGCTTGCCATCCGGCGAATGAAGGAATGGGCCTTGCAGCATGATCCGCCGATAGACGCCGAGGTCGTTGCCAAAAAGATTCTCGAAAATCTTTGCGGCTTCGACCTGAATCCCGTCGCAGTCATTGCGGCGCGGACAAATTTTCTCTTGGCGATGGGCGAACTTGTGCGTTACGTCCGTCCGATAGAAATCCCCATCTACATGTGCGATTCCGTCCTCACGCCTTCCGAATACGCCGAGTTGTTTGGCAAGGGCTATCGGATTCCGACCGCCGCCGGCGAGTTTGAAATTCCGGGCGAGATCGTTACCTCGAGCCAGATGGAAAAGCTGGCTGGGCTTTTGGAGCAATGCGCTCGCGGCGATTATTCCCCGCGCGAATTTTTGAACCGCGCCAAGCGCGAGCTGGCCGTGACCCACCAAGCGACGTTCGAGGGGCTGCGGCGCCTATACGAGGCTATCCACAAACTCGAAAAGCAAAACCGCAACGGCATCTGGGCGCGCTGGCTGAAAAACGCTTTCGCGCCGCTGTTCAAAGGCAAGTTTGACTTCATCGCGGGAAATCCGCCGTGGATTAACTGGGAATCTTTGGCGGGCGAGTATCGGAACGTGACGAAGAAGCTTTGGGGAAAGTACGGCCTCTTCTCGCTGAGCGGACATGAGGCACGACTCGGAGGTGGCAAAAAGGACTTTGCCATGCTCTTTGCCTACGCGGGAGCCGACAGCTACCTGTCGGAAAGGGGCAGGCTGGGCTTCGTGATAACACAAACGGTCTTCAAGTCGCGCGGCGCGGGCGATGGGTTTCGCCGCTTCCGCCTGGGCAGTTCGGCTCCGCTGAAGGTCCTTGGCGTGGACGATATGAGCGAGCTAAAGCCCTTTGAAGGGGCCGCCAACCGCACGGCAACCGTTGTCCTTGAAAAGGGCCAGCCAACGACTTACCCTGTGCCCTACCACCTCTGGAGGCGCGCGGCAGATCGCCGGTCGGTCTCTGGTAGCCGCGACGGTGCGGTCTCCGTCGCGGGTTCGTCGCCGGGGCAAAAGGCCCGCGACACGGAAAGCAGTGTCGCGGCTACCATCCCTTACGACGCTGACCTTAGCCAGGCGCTGGCGCAGACCACGCGGCTCGCGCTTGCCGCCGAGCCGATTGAACCCGGCAAGCCTACCTCGCCTTGGCTCACCGCGCCCGCCGGCGCCATAGTAGCGGCGCGGAAGGCGGGCGGGAAATCCGCTTACAGGGGTTGGGAGGGTTCCAACACTGGCGGGCTGAACGGCGCCTACTGGGTAAGAATCGCCGGCAAGCGCCCTGACGGCTTGCTCATGGTTGAGAACCTCGGCGACATTGGCAAAATCAAAGTCCCTGTCGGGAAGCACCCGCTTGAGCCTGACCTTATTTACCCACTCTTGCGCGGGCGCGACGTCGAGCGATGGCGGGCCGTCCCCTCGGCCTACATTATCCTCGCGCAGGACCCCGACTCCCGTTCCGGCGTACCCGAGTCGGTGATGAAGGAGAGGCTTCCTAATACCTTCCGCTATTTCAGGCGATTCGAGGATAAACTGCGGAGGCGTTCCGGCTTCAGGAAGTATTTCGACCCAAAGGCCGACCCGCTCTGGACGATGTATAACGTAGGCCCCTACACCCTATCGCCTCGCAAGGTGGTCTGGCGAGAGCAGGCCGCCGAGTTCACCGCGGCCGCCGCCGGAGCGGGAAACGTGGCCGGCCAACGCAAGCCTGTTGTTCCCGACCACAAGCTGATGCTTGTTGACCTGGAGACCGCAGAGGAGGCGCACTATTTGTGCGCCTCCCTCAATTCGTGCGTTTGCCGCGTGATTGTGAAGGGCTACGTCGTCGAGACCCAGACGTCCGTCCACGTCCTTGAGCACATTGCCGTGCCGAGGTTCGACAAGGCGAACGGGACGCATTCTCGCCTGGCGGGACTTTCCGAGCGTGCCCACGAACTCGCGGCGCGGTTGGCGGCCAAGCCGGATGACGAGGAAGCCAAACGCGAATTGGAAAAAGTTGAGGACCAGGTTGACCGCGCGGCGGCAAAACTGTGGGGCCTGACGGACGCCGAACTCGACGAAATTCGCCAAGCGCTGGAGCTTTTGAAATGAGCCAAATCTTCGGGAACATGTTTGGTTCCGAGCGACCAGAGCCACCCAGGCTCACGCCCTTTGACTACCTCACGAGGTTGATTGTCCCTGTCATCGCGTTGCTTGCACTCATCGTCGCCCAGCTTCACGATCAGCGCGCCGTGATGTGGGTCCTGATCGTAATCGCGTCGCTTTCTCTCATCGCCAGCTTCTATCCGCTCGTCGTAGAGTGGCTAAATCGGTGGCTCGACGCCCGCAGAGACCGACGCATAGCGAGGCGTGAGTTTCCAAGACTTCGAGAATTCGTAGAGAGGTTCGAGGGGTTTGTAGCGCCGAACCGTGGTGACGCCCTCCACGGGGCCCTTCTGGACGCATTCAACCGCAACAGTGAGATCATCAACAAGTTCGGCATCCCACCGGCCCAGCTTTTTCGGGGATTCTGGTTAGAGCTTAACCAACGGGCGATGAAGCAGCGGCCTACAGTGGAAAATTTTGAAGCAATAGCTTCCGAATTTGGGGCGCTTGTCTCGCAATACAACGATTACTGTGTGCAGGTCGTGTTCAACCAGGTACCGCGTGACGTCGAAAACCAACTCTCCGACAAGGAAGGATTCAAGAGGAGACTAAACGCGAGCCGCGAAGCCTTCAACGAGTTCCTGAGCGCCTACGAAAGTTTCTTAGAGGGGCTTGGACGTCCATTCCTGGAGCGCCATGTGAAAATCCGAAACTTCCCCCGCGCCAGGCCGCTGTGAAATGCGTTCGGTCACGCGGGCCGAGGACGAACTTGGGCCGTCGGGATGACGGATTTCCAGCGATCCGCCGGAACGCAAAACTGTGGGGCCTGACGGACGCCGAACTCGACGAAGTTCGCCAGGCGCTGGAACTGCTGAAATGATCGCGGACAACGGCGAACCCTCCCTCGAAGGGCTCTCTGTCAACGCGTCCTTCAGACACTACCCGAACGGGGACGTGAGGAAAGCTGTCTGGCGCTTGGGAGGGACCGCGTTGAGCCAAGGTCTGGTATCATGCCCTCAACGGTACGCGGGACGAAGGAGCCGCTATGGAATTCGGCGATGCGGTAGCCATCGTGACCGGAGGGACGGGCGCGCTGGGAAGCTCCGTCGTGGCCGACCTGCTCGCTGGAGGCGCGCGCGTTTGTGTGCCGTATCGTTCTGAAGCAGCGTGGTCGGACCTGGTCGAACGCTCCGGGGAACATCAAAGCCGGCTCCGAGGCTTCCGGGCGGACCTCACCGACCGCGAGCAGACGGCCCAGTTCGTCCGCGAGATTATCTTACGAGAAGGACGGGCGGACTTTCTTGTTGCTGCCGCGGGAGGGTTTGAAGCTGGGAAAAGTTACGAATCCGGCGATGAAGTGTGGCAGCGAATGTTCAGGCTGAACCTGGCTCCCCTTACCACGGCGATTCGCTACATTGTGCCCCACATGGTTCGGCAAAATTTCGGCCGGATCGTCACCGTTTCAAGCGGCGCAATCCTCCACGGCGGCGGAGCGGGCATTGCTGCCTACGCGCTCTCGAAGGGAGCCGTCCGCCAACTGAGTGAAATCTTGGCTCAGGAATTGAAAGCCTATGACATTCACGTCCACTGCGTCATGCCAGGCACGATGGACACGCCGGCGAACCGCGCCGCAATGCCCAACGCTGATTTCTCTGCGTGGGTGAAGGTCGAGGAGGTGGCCCGGGTGATTCACTTCTTGCTGAGCGATCAAGCGGATGCCGTTCGCAACGCGGCCGTGCCCGTGCCGGGGTAAACTGTTCGTCGTGGAGCTTGCCGAATGCAAGCCAAGTTCCGCGCGCCACCGCCGAGGATTAAACGTTCCGCAACGCGGTCGAGCCTTTTTTGATCGGCTTTTTATTTCAGCCGGCGGGGATCCCTTCGCCCGCAAGCGCGATGTTGTCGCGCGTGGTATTTTTGACGACGTACATCGCCTCATCGGCGAGGTGTAAGAGTTCTTTGCGAGTCCGCGCGTCGTGGGGGAAGGTTGCCACGCCAAAGCTGGCAGTGACGCGAATATTCAGCCCCTCCTCCACAAAAAAAACCTTGGAATTCAGCAACTCCCTCACGCGGCGGCCGACCAGAAGGGCATTCTGTTTTGAGGTCTGGGGAAGCAAGACCACAAACTCGTCGCCGCCGTAACGAAAGGCGTAATCAATCAGCCGCAAATTACCTTTGATGAGGTCGCCAATCATCCACAGGAGCTTTGATCCGACCAGATGTCCGTGATGGTCGTTGACCAGCTTGAAGTGGTCCAAATCAATGAAAATGACCGAAAACTCGTAGTTGTAGCGGGTCGAGCGATAAATCTCAGCGTCCAGGACAAAGTTCAGGTGGCGGGCATTGTATAGCGCTGTGCAGTCGTCGGTGATGGTTAGCTCGTGGATACGCTGGACGTAGCGAGCATTTTCGAGGGCGATGGCGGCGTAATCTGCAAGGTTCTTGAGCATGGGAATGTCTTCATCGCGGAAACTGCCTTTGCCGAAGCAGTTGACCAGCTCGATGACCCCCAGCACCCGCTCGCGCCCTTTTATGGGGACACAGACGACCGATTGAGTTTCGCCTTGAGTGATTTCGTCGAATTTCTTGCTGAAGCGGGGATCGCGCGTCACATCCTTGACCAAAACCGGCTCCCCATGCAGGGCGGCCCAGCCCGCAAGGCCCTCGCCCAGTTTTAGCCGAACATCCTTGAGCTTGTTGGCGCCGTTGCCGATGGCAATTTCGAAGTGCAACTCGTCGGTTTTCTCGTCCAGCATGAGCAGCGACCAAGTGTCAGGCTGGAGGAAATCACTGATTTTTTCCATGATGGTTTGCAGGATTTTTTGCAGGTCGAGCGTGGAGGCCAACGCCTTACCCACCTCGTGGAAAAGCGAAAGCCTTTCGATCTGCCGCCTCAGTTCGAGAACTTCCTCGTCGCGTTGCGCCATTGAATCCCTGGCCTGTCCGGAGCCTCTCAAGGATGTGACCACTATTAAACGATTCGCTGCCGCTTTTCAACTCTTTTCGCCAACTCATGCCTCTTGGGTTACGCGGGGCGCGTGCGCCCTCTCGCGGCAAAAGGTGATGCTGACCGACTCTCGGAAGCGCCCGGGGGCACGCTAACGCAAAGGAATTGACACCCCCAGCCAGTGCGCCATAATATCAGAAAAGGTGCCTGGGAGGCATCTCTCCGAGAGTGAACGATGGGCTCGTTCGGCGAGAACCTGCGACGAGAAAGGGAGATGCGCGGTGTCACGCTGGAGGACATTGCTGTCGCCACGAAAATCAGCGCTCGCTTTCTCGAATGCATTGAAAATGAGGACTTTGCCAAACTGCCCGGCGGTATATTCACGCGCAGCTTCATCCGTTCTTACGGGCGCTATCTCGGCTTGGACGAGGAAACTCTGCTGGCGGAGTACCAGCAAACCGTGGGAGACCACTTCGAGCCTGATCTCAGCCGCCTTGCGGGCTTGCGCCGGCCCCCGGTCGAAGAGAAGCGCAGCCGAACTGCGGAGATCGCTCTGCCGGTGGCGGTGATTCTTCTATTAACGGCTGGCTACGCATTTTGGCGGCGTTCTCGGGCAACCTTTTCGCCCTTTCGCGGCTCTGACTCGGTTTTAATCCATTCAAAGCCTGTGATTCCCTCAACCGGCGGAGGGGCGTCGCAGGTGGCATCGCGCGCCGCCAATTCCGCGAACCTCTCCTCCGGCGGCGGGAAAACCACAACAACTTCAGCGACATCCACCGCCTCGACGGGCTCGCCGGGCAACAACACTGCGGCCGCCACATCAAATGCGCCATCCTTAAATCCCCTTCCGGCGCAGGGCGGTCTGGATTTGCAGATCGCTGCCACCGAACGGTCTTGGGTTACGGTGAAGGCCGATGGTCAAACAGTCTTTCAGGGTATTCTGCACGCCAACGACGTTAAAAGCTTTCAAGCCAGCAAAGAGTTTGATGTCCTGACGGGGAATGCCCAAGGGGTCGTTCTGACTTTGAATGGTCAAACGTTAAAGCCGCTGGGACAGAAGGGGGAAGTTAAATCCGTTCGCCTCACCGAGGCGAATTTGGTCCAGTCTATGCGCTGAGGGGGTGTTCTCTCATTGCGACTTGCCGATACACTGCGTCAAGGGCTGGCCCCCGAGGTGGTCCGCCGCAAAGGGGCGGAGGGCAATCTACCGGTGGGATTGGAAGAGAAAATCGAAATTCTTGCGATCCTGGTTTCCGACCCTGACGAAGCGATTCGCAACACAGCTTTTTACACGCTTGAAACCTGGAAGGTGGAAGAGTTGGGCCAGGTTCTTTCAAGTCCCCAAACATCTGCTCATCTGCTTGATTTCGCCGCTAACCAACTTGTTCCTAAACGGCGGGAGCTGGCACCCGTTCTGCTGAACAACCCCGCCTTGCCGGCCGACCTGCGCGCCTGGGTAGAGATGAGCGCCTCCTTGTTCGCCGAAGAGAAGATTACCGCCGCGCCGGATGCCCCAAGTAAGGAGGCGACGGAGGGTGAAATCAAAGACCCTGGGCGTGAAACGCTGCTTCAGAAAATTAGCCGCATGAGCGCGGCGGAGAAAATTAAGCTCGCAATTTCCGGCAACCAAGAGGAGCGGCTTATCTTAATCCGTGACGCCAACAAGATTGTTGCGCGAAGCGTTCTCGATTCTCCCAAACTTTCCGACCAGGAAATCGAGGCCTATGCTTCCATGAAGAGCGTGAGCGAGGAAATTTTGCGCCTGATTGCCATGAACCGAAAGTTTATGAAGAGTTACGCCGTGGGTCATGCTCTGGTCAGTAATCCCCGCACGCCGATTGACGTTAGCCTGCCGCTTCTCAGCCGGCTGAATGACCGAGATATGAAGGGTGTCAGCATCAATAAGAACGTCCCGGAGGTCATCCGAGGCATGGCGGCCAAAATCGTTAAGCAGCGGGAGGAAGCTACCAAGCCAAAGCTCAAAGTCAAAAAGTAGCCCAGAGAACTCGCTCGCGCCGTTCTTCCGCAGAAGCATCAACTCCCTGGGCAGGTCGGCTTCATGGGCTAACGCATTGTTGAACCGCGCCAGCATTTTTGACGAGGCGCTTCGATTTCTCCAGCGTTTTGTAGTTCACCGTGCCCAGCCACACGGTCACGGTCCGCGCGCCGCCAGGCTCGGTCTTCTATGCTAAAGCGACTCTTCGGTAAACGGGTCGCGGCGAGCCATTGCCAACTAGCCTCGATTCCTGCCAGAATGCGAGTATCCGTAGCAACCAAGATGGTTGTAACTTTTTGACTTTCTGGCGCGTCTTACGGTGAAGGGGTTGGAGATTGGGCGTGCATTTTGAATCGCAGAAATCAGAAATTGTCCTGGTAGGCGTGGTTGTGTCCCTGGCTTTTTTGGCTGCGTGCGGGGCACAGAGCAATCAGGCGAAACCGACGATGATGGCCGCCGGACCGGTTCCGGTTACGGTCGCCCCGGTCGGACAGGAGACGGTTCCGCAGGAAATTCACGCCATCGGCACGGGAGAAGCGTACTCGACGGTGACCGTGATGTCGCAGGTGGACGGAATCATTCAGAAGGTGGGGTTTGTGGAAGGGCAGGAGGTGAGAAAGGGTGACTTGCTTTTTAGCATTGACCCGGCGCCCTTTCAAGCGGCGCTGCGGCAAGCCGAAGCCAACCTGGCCCGCGATCAGGCGCAGGCTCAATATGCCGAAGCGCAATTAGATCGGAACCAAAAACTATACCGGTCGGGCATCATCTCGGTGGATCAATACGACCAGTTTCAAAGCAACGCCAAAGCGTTAGAGGCGGCCGTGCGCGCCGACCAAGCGGCCATTGAAAACGCCAAGATTCAGTTGGGATACTGCACCATCCGCTCGCCGATTAGCGGTCGGACGGGAAGCCTGCTCGTGCATCCCGGCAACTTGATCAAGAACAACTCCACGAGCCTGGTTGTGATCAATCAGGTTTCTCCCATCTATGTGGACTTTTACGTTCCAGAACAATACTTGGATCCGATTCGAGCCGCGCTGGCGGCGGGGCGACGGATGCCGGTGACAGCAAAAATTTCCGGGCAAGCGGTTCCGGAGACCGGCGTGATGAGTTTTGTTAACAACACCGTGGATAGCAGCACCGGGACGGTGCTACTCAAGGGGACGTTCCCCAATCCCGAGCACCGGCTCTGGCCGGGTCAGTTTGTCAACGTCGATTTGATCCTAAGCGCGCAGCCGAACGCCGTGGTGGTGCCGTCGCAGGCCGTCCAGACCGGCCCGCGAGGGCAGTACGTCTATGTGGTTAAACCCGACCATACCGTGGCTCTCGAACCCGTCGCCGTGGGCGCAAGTTATCACGGCGATACGGTCATCACCCAGGGCCTCGATCCCGGCCAAACCGTGGTCACCGACGGGCAGTTGAGGCTTTATCCTGGTGCCAAGGTGCTGATTAAAAACGGGCCGACGAGCGCCGCGGAAACCCATCCATGAACCTCGCTGAAATTTTCATTCGCCGGCCGGTCATGACGACCCTGCTGATGCTGGGGATTTTGCTCTTCGGCATCATGGCCTACCGGAGCTTGCCGGTCAGCGACCTGCCGAACGTGGACTATCCCACGATTCAAGTGAGCGCCAGTCTGCCGGGGGCCAGTCCGGAAACGATGGCTTCGGCGGTGGCGACACCGCTGGAGAGGCAGTTTTCGACCATCCAGGGCCTTGACTCGATGATCTCGACCAACACCCAGGGCGGCACGCAGATCACGCTTCAGTTCAGCATGAGCCGCAATATTGATGCTGCCGCGCAGGATGTTCAGGCGATGATTTCTCAGGCCGAAACCCAACTCCCGGCGGGCATGCCGAGTCCGCCTTCTTTCCAGAAAGTCAACCCTTCCAACACGCCGATTCTATTCTTGGCGGTGCATTCCAGCACACTGCCGCTCTCCACGGTGGACCGCTACGCGGACACGTTGATGGCGGAACGCATCTCCATGGTGAGCGGGGTGGCGGAGGTCTCGATTTTCGGAGAGCAGAAGTATGCCGTCCGCATTGAGCTCGACCCGAAAGCGTTGGCGGCGCGCAACCTCGGCATTGACCAGGTTACCCAGGCGATCCAAAACGCCAACGTCAATCTTCCCACCGGAACGCTTTACGGAGCGCACAAGGCGTTCACCGTTCAAGCCACCGGCCAATTGAGCGACGCGGCGGAGTATCGCCCCCTAATCGTGGCGTACCGGAACGGCTCGCCGGTGCGGTTGGACGAGCTTGGAAACGTGATTGACAGCGTGCAGAACGACAAAGCTTCCGCCTGGTTTGACGGCCAACGAGCTGAGGTGCTGGCCATTCAGCGCCAGCCTGGCACCAACACCATCGAGGTCGTGAACAACGTCCGCAAGCTTTTGCCGGTATTTGAGCAGGAGATGCCGGCCTCCATTCACTTGAGCATCCTGCACGACCGCTCGCAAATGATTCGGGATTCGGTGAATGACGTGAAGTTCACGCTCTATCTCACCCTGTGCCTTGTCGTGCTGGTGATCTTTATCTTTCTGCGGAATGTTTCGGCAACCCTCATCCCCAGCCTGGCGCTGCCCATGTCCATTGTAGGGACGTTCGCCGTGATGTACCTGCTCGGCTACACGGTGGACAATCTTTCGCTGATGGCCTTGGTGCTGGCGGTGGGCTTCGTAGTGGATGACGCGATCGTTATGCTGGAAAATATCGTGCGGCACATGGAGATGGGCGAGGGCGTTTTTGAGGCGGCGCTCAACGGTTCGCGGGAAATCAGCTTCACCATCCTTTCGATGACCTTATCGCTGGCCGCGGTGTTCATCCCCGTGCTCTTCATGCAGGGAATCATCGGCCGACTGTTACACGAATTCTCGGTGGTCATTATTTCGGCCGTGCTGGTATCCGGGCTGGTTTCACTGACGCTCACTCCCATGCTTTGCAGCCGGTTTTTGCGGCACCAGCCGAAGGAGAAACACGGCAAGCTGTTCCAGGCTTCCGAGCGCGGCTTTAGCGCGCTTTACCGAGGCTATGAATGGTCTCTCGGCAAAGCTCTGCAGCACCGTTTCATTACCTTCCTTGGCTCCTTGGTGTTATTGGCCGCGACGGTCTATCTTTTCGTCAACATTCCCACCGGATTTTTGCCTTCGGAGGACAGCGGGCTGATCTTCGGCGTGACCATGGCGCAGCAAGGGATTTCGTATGACGCGATGGTGAAACTTCAGAAGCAAGTGGCAGCCATCGTCATGAAGGATCCCAATGTGGCTAACAGCATGTCCTTTGCGGGAGCGGGTGGCCCAGGCGGTGGCGGGAATTCCGGCTTCTTCTTCTGCGCGTTGAAGCCGCATCCACGCTCCTCGCAGGTTCTGCTGGATGACATCCGGAGCTTTTTGCATCTTCCGGTGCCGCCACACAACCCCAAGTATCGCTACTTGACGACGGACCAGGTGATTGCCGAGTTGAGGCCGAAGCTGGCGATGATTCCGGGCGTTCTCGCCTTCATGCAAAACCCGCCTCCGATACAAATTGGCGCGCGTTTGGCCAAA
Source organism: Acidobacteriota bacterium (assembly GCA_021786455.1). Taxonomy (GTDB): domain Bacteria; phylum Acidobacteriota; class Terriglobia; order UBA7540; family UBA7540; genus JAKCCV01. The sequence continues at coordinate 18,392 of JAJYNF010000255.1, read as the reverse complement.
GGCGAGTACCAATATACGCTCGAAGGGCCAGACACGAAGGAACTTTACAGCGTTTCCAATCAACTGCTCGCCAAGATGATGAAGCTGCCGGGATTGGAAGACGTCAACACCGATCTCCAGATCGCCAACCCGCAGGTGAACATTGTGATTGACCGCGACAGAGCGCAGGCATTAGGCGTGAGCGCCTTTCAAATCGAGAATGCATTGGCCGCCGCGTACAGCGAGGAGCGGGTTTCCACGATCTACGCCCCCAACGATGAATACTGGGTGATTGAACAGCTGGAGTCGAAGTATCAAAGGGATCCCCAGGCCCTATCAATGCTGTACGTCAGTTCGTCGGGCGGGCAACTGGTGCCGCTCAGCGCGGTGACGAAGCTGACGGAGAGCTTGGGCCCAGAGTCGGTAAATCATACGGGGCAACTTCCTTCGGTCACGATTTCTTTCAATCTGAAGCCCGGTGTGCCGCTCAGCCAGGCGGTCAGCGAAGTGGACCGAGTGGCGCGCCAAGTGGTTCCCGCTGACATCAGCGGGATGTTCCAGGGGACAGCGCAACAATATCAGGAATCACTGGTCGGGCTTGGCATTCTTCTGGCGGTGACCGTGTTGGTTATTTATCTGGTGTTGGGCATTCTCTACGAAAGCTTCATCCATCCCATTACGATTCTTTCGGGCTTGCCGTCGGCCGCGTTCGGCGCCCTGCTGACGTTGACGCTCTTCCATATGCAGCTCGATCTTTACGGTTTCGTTGGCATCATCATGCTGATCGGCATCGTCAAGAAGAACGCCATCATGATGATTGACTTCGCGCTCGACGCGGAACGTAAGGGCGGGCGATCGAGCGAGGAAGCGATTTACCACGGCGCGCTCGTCCGCTTCCGGCCCATCATGATGACCACCTTTGCCGCTCTGATGGGCATCGCGCCCATCGCGCTCGGCGTGGGGGCGGGAGCCGATTCGCGCCGCCCGTTGGGCATGGCCGTGGTGGGCGGACTGATCTTCTCGCAGGTCGTTACCCTTTACATCACGCCGGTCTATTACGTGTACTTGGATAAGTTCCAGCAGTGGCTGGGCCGCATCTTCCGCAAGGCCGAAGTTGCCGGCGCGCCGGAAGCGTTGCCGGCCGAACCCCTGCTTGCCGACCCGCCACAAACGCCCGCACGCTGAAACTCGTTTATTTCCCGCCTCGCCGCGCTTGCGAGCCTTGGGTCAGAGTTCAGCCGGGTTTCGAGCCTTGGTTAATTGGGGACGGGTGATATAATGAGTTAACTTGTCCCCGCGGTTCTCGAGCGGTGGGCCACCGATGGGTGAAGGAGTTCCGCATGAGGAAAAAGAGAGAAAAAAAGGAAGCGGCGCTGGCGCTTTCAAGGCGTGACTTCTTAAAGGGCGCCGGCGTGACGGTTTCCGGCGGGCTGCTTGTCGGGAGCTCTGCGGCGGCGGCGGAAGCGGCGGTTTCTGAAAATGTCGTTGGACCGGGGCCCGTTCCCATTACGCTTCGTATTAACGGGGAGAACCATCGTCTGAGCTTGGAGCCGCGCATCACGCTCCTCGACGCCCTGCGCGATCACCTGAATATTACGGGTTCAAAGAAAGTCTGCGACCGCGCCACGTGCGGGGCGTGCACCATGCTCATGGACAAAAAGCCCGTTTACGCATGCACGGTGCTGGCGATTGAGGCAGAAGGCCACGATATCACGACCATTGAAGGCCTCGCCAAAGATGGACAACTCAGTCCGGTGATGGAAGCTTTCTGGAAGAACGACGCGCAGCAATGTGGGTTTTGCACGCCCGGTTTCGTGATGGCTTGCACTGCTTTTCTAATGAAAAACTCTGACCCGACGCTTGAGGAGATTGAGAAGGGGCTGGGCGGCAATCTATGCCGATGTGGGACCTATGCCGGCATCCGGCGGGCGGCCCTGGAGGCCGCCAAGGCAATGAAAGGAGCGCAGATCCATGGCTAGCTGCAAATACGATTGGCCGCCAGCCGGCCAGCTCGGACTCATCGGGAAGAAGACCGACCGCATTGACGGGCCGGCCAAAGTGAGCGGGCGCGCTAAATACAGCTACGATATCAATCGGCCAGGAATGCTTTTCGGCAAGATGCTGACCTGCCCTCACGCTCACGCCAAGGTTAAGTCCATAGATGTTTCACCCGCCCTTCGGCATCCAGGCGTGAAGGCGGCGCTTGTCATTCAGGATGTCGGTTCGGAGATTCAGTGGGCCGGCGACGAGGTCGCCGCGGTGGCCGCTGTGGATTTTGCGACGGCCGAGGACGCGGTTCGATTGATCAAGGTTGAATATGATGTTCTTCCTCACCTCGTCCGTGAAGAAAACCTGAGCAAGGACGGCGACCGCGCCAAATCCGCGGGCGAACAGAAAGTCGGCGACCCCGACAAGGCTTTTGCCGACCCCGAGGCTGTCGTTTCCGAAGGCTTTTACGGAGCCCCCGTGATCACTCATTGCTGCTTGGAAACGCATGGGAACGTGGTGGAGTGGGGAGGTCCGGACTCGGTTTTGACCTATTCCTCCACGCAAAACGTATCGGGCATTCCGAGCCAACTGGGCGCTGCTTTGCGCGCCAAGAAAATCAACGTTCAAGACGGCAACATTGAAACGATCTGCCAATACATCGGCGGCGGGTTCGGAAGCAAATTCTCGATTGATCGCTGGGGGGTGGTGGCGGCTGAGCTGTCCAAGCAGGCGGGCGGCAAGCCGGTTAAGTTGATGCTCGACCGCGGCGAAGACCTGGAAGTGGCGGGCGCGCGGCCTTCCTATTTCGGTCATGTCAAAGCCTCCGCCGCCAAGGACGGTTCGATCACCGCCTGGCACTCGGAAACCTGGGGAACGGGAGGTCCCGGGCCAAGCGGCGTCCCGCCGGTTCCTTACGTTCTCACGGGCATCCCGAACATCTATAAGAAACACACTTCGGTTTCAACGAATATCGGCCCGGCCCGGGCCTGGCGCGCGCCGAATCATCCTCAAGCTTGTTTAATGACCCTGGCGGCGCTGGATGATTTGGCGGCAAAGCTGAATATGGATTCGATGGAATTCTTTAAGAAGAACATCCTTCTGGCGCCGACCTATCTGGTGAAGACTTATCAGGAGGAGTTCGATAAAGCCGCCGAGCTTTCCGAATGGAGCAATCGCTGGCATCCGCGGGGCGACAAGACGCCAGGCCATCTGAAGCGCGGCTTAGGCGTCAGCTTTCACACGTGGGGCGGGCGTGGACACGCCGGCTCGTGTAACGTGATCGTCCGCCCGGACGGATCGGTGACCGTGCAGTCGGGAACGCAAGACCTCGGCACGGGGACGCGCACGGTGATCGCGGTGGTAGCGGCGGAAACTTTTGGGCTGCCGGTTGAAGCCATTCAGGTGGAGATCGGCGACAGCCGGTATCCGTTCGACGGCGCCTCGGGCGGGAGCACGACGGTGGGCGCGGCCTCGGCATGGACGCGGCGCGGCAGCGTGGACGCGCTCAATCAGCTTTTTGCGGCGGTTGCGCCGTCGCTCGGGGTTCAGCCCAACCAACTGGAAGCCCGCGACGGCAAGGTTCAGGTTCAAGGCGATTCCTCAAAAAGCCTCTCCTGGAAAGACGCCTGCGCCAAGCTCGGCGCGAAGACGATCCACACGATGGGCAAGAATCCTGGACCCTGCGAGCTGGATTCGGTGGGAGTTGGCGGAGTGCAAGTGGCTGACGTGACCGTGGACACGGAAACGGGCTTGGTCAAAATCAACCGTCTGGTGGCCGTGCAGGATTGCGGCTTGGTGATTGACAAGCTGACCGCAGAAAGTCAGGTTTATGGCGGGTTGATCATGGGGGTTTGCTACGCGCTGTTTGAAGAAAAAATTATGGACCAAACGATCGGCCGGATGCTCAACGCCAACATGGAATTTTACAAGCTGGCGGGCATCGGGGATATCGGCGGTGAGTTGATCGTCCACATGATGACGGGTCCTGGTTACGATAACCGCGGCGTCATCGGCCTCGGCGAACCGCCGGTGATCTCGCCGGGCGCGGCAATCTCCAACGCGGTGGCCAACGCCATCGGCGTGCGGGTCTCGCAACTGCCGCTGACCCCGGCGCGAGTCCTGGCTGCCCTTGCGAAAGGAGCGGTAGCCTGATGCAAGCCTTTGAATATGCCAGCCCGCGCAACCTTTCAGAAGCCGTGCGGCTGCTGTCGGTCCGCTGGGGGGAAAGCAGCATCCTCGCAGGCGGCACGGACCTTATCAGCGCCATGAAGGACGGAATTTCAACGCCTAAGCGATTGGTCAACATCAAGCAAATCTCGGAGCTCGGCGGAATCGAATTCAGTCCGCGGAACGGGCTTCGCCTGGGGGCGATGGTCACCCTGCGCGGGCTGCTCGATCACGCCGACGTTCAGCAGCACTACCCGGGATTGATTCAAGCTGCGGAGGGTGTTCGCAGCGAGCAGTTGCGGAATATGGGCACGGCCGGCGGCGAACTGCTGCAAAGGCCACGCTGCTGGTACTATCGCAACGGCTACGGACTGCTGGCGATGCATGACGGCAAATCCTTGGTGCCGGACGGGCAAAATGAATATCACGCCATCTTGGGAAACTCGGGCCCGGCGTATTTTGTCAGCCCCTCGGGGCTTGCTCCGATCTTGATCGCCCTGGGGGCGACGGTGACCCTGCACGGGCCACGCGGCACCCGACGCATCGAAGTGGAAAAACTGTTCGTAACGCCGACGCGCGTCGGCCAGCGGGAGCACGACATTCAGCCAAACGAGATTCTGACGGAAATCCGCGTTCCTTATCGCGCCGGTGTCCGAACGGCCACTTACGAGGTTCGCCAGAAAGAGGCTTTGGATTGGCCGCTGGCGGCCGCGGCGGTCGCCTTGCGCGTGGAGGGCGGCGTGATCCGCGATCCTCGCGTGGTGCTGGGGCAAGTCGCGCCGGTGCCGTGGGCGTCGCCCGAAGCCGATCGGGCACTGAGCGGTAAGCGGCCCTCGGAAGACGTTGCCGACGCCGCCGGGCGAGCCGCTGTCGCCAAGGCCACGCCACTCAGCAAGAACGGTTACAAGGTTCAACTTGCCCGCATTGCCGTGAAACGCGCCGTCTTGAGTGCTGTTCAGCAAGGAGGCTAGTCATGTCGGAGGTCCCATCTACAACGGGAGCTGCCCGCGTTGTCTGCCGACACATCCGTTCCAAAGAGATGTTTTACGAGTTCGAAGGCCAGCCGGACCCCATTCATGCCTCCGGCAGCGGCATTTATTGGTGCATCCACACCCAGAACTGCCTCGGGCCGGACGGCCGCGTCGCCGAGGCGGAGTCCTGCCAGCCCGGCCGTAAGTGCTTTGAACCGCTCTAGCCGGCTACAATTAATGTGCGGTTGAAAAGGAAATCCGGCGAAGGTGCCGAGGCTTCTTGGCTGCGGAGGCCGTGGCGCGCTCCGAGAATCCAACGGAAGAAACCTATTGCCGATTCGACCGATTGGTGGAATGAATCGAGGAACACAAGTTTGCCCAGGCCCGGAAGGAAGACTGGTTTGATGTGCTTCGCTACCAAGCTCGCCTTCACGCGCAGCACGCCCGCGCGACTCATTTTTGACACGATTGGGAAGTAAGGCGGGAAAAACATCCCACCGCACAATATCCTGCATTCAATCAAAGGCGCACCAACGCCGCCCGATACACCTTTGAGCTCCGTAACGCATGAAGATGCTCTACGGACTTGTGCAGCATTCCTGATTTTCCAACCCGCCACAAGTTCTGATGTGTCGCCGTCAAAACCCGATTCGCAAGGGCGTGTAGCCGACAATTCGTCAGGGTGCCGGTATTGAGTATATCCTAGCCCGCACTCACGGAAAAATTGAAGAAGGCTGTTGCTTTCTGGCATAAGTATCTTTGGGAAGAGAAGCTTTTGCCGGAGAAGGAGGGCAGCCTTTTCGTGACACAGTGTAATCAAGAATCCTTCGAATTTCATCCTCTGAAGCGACGTCAGGTCGTCGGGCGGTTTGACGGCGGCGCGATCACGACGGACGCGGGCGGATTGTTGCGGCGCGAGGTGGAGAAGCGGAGGAGGAGCATGGCGCGTTTCGCGGCTTGCTTTCGGGACCATCGCGCGGCGGAACACATCGAGCACACGGTGCGAGAGGGGGTGGCGCAGCGGGTGTATGCGCTGGCGCTCGGTTGCGAAGATTTGAACGATCACGACGAATTGCGGCGCGATCCGCTGATGGCGGCGAGGGCCGAGAAGCCGGACCCGAGCGGTGAGGCCGCGTGCGGGAGCGCGACTGAGTCAAGGCGCTGGCCGGCAAGAGCACGCTGAATCGCTTGGAACTGACCGCGGCGGAGGTCCAACAGCAAGCGGCGGCGTTTCAGGCGACGGGTCAGCCGGCGCGGGTGTTCAAGGAGTTTCCGTATCCGACGCGCCAGGGTTGGTGGCGGGCGCGGCGCGTGATTGCCAAGGCGGAACACTTGGCGAAGGGCGCGAATCCGCGCTTCGTGGTGACGTCACTCTTGCCCCCAAGAGGGGGGCGCGGGAGCTTTATGAAGACCTCGATGGCGCGGCTGCGCTCGAACCAGACCCCGGATCCTCCCCCGCCCGGACAAAATGGAATCCCGCCTCCCGCTGCACCGGTCGCCACCTCCATAATCGCGACGACGCCTTCCCCATCGGCGCTTTGCGCCGCAACTCAATCTATCCGTGAGAAATGCAGGCTAAGCTCAGCGGCGGTCGCCCGTCACAGTCCTCTTGCCCATCCCTTCGCGCGCGCGACGGCGCGATGCCACCCGGCGTAAAGCTCTTCCCGGCGCGCTTCGTTCATTTGCGGCTCGAACCGTCGGGCCAGCCTGCGCTGCTGACCGAGCTCATCTTCGTTCTCCCAAAAGCCCGTAGCCAGTCCTCCCAGGTAAGCCGCCCCAAGTGCCGTGGTTTCGGTCGTCGCGGGACGCTCCACCGGAATGCCCAGGATGTCCGCCTGAAACTGGCAGAGGAAATCGTTGCGAGCGGCGCCGCCATCCACGCGCAAAGCGTCAGGCCGATTGCCGGAATCCGTGGACATCGCCTCGATCAACTCTCTCGTCTGGAAGGCCATCGCTTCAATGGCCGCCCGAACCAAGTGGGCTCGGCTGGTACCGCGCGTCAGCCCAACGATGGTTCCGCGGGCGTAAGCATCCCAGTGCGGCGCGCCCAGGCCGACAAAAGCGGGAACAAAATAAATGCCGCCAGAATCGGGAACTGAGCGAGCCACAGCTTCGGTTTCCTCGGCGCTCCCGATCAGCTTCAATTCATCACGGAGCCATTGAATCGCGGCCCCCGCAACGAACGCGCTTCCTTCGAGGGCGTAAGTCGTCCGCCCGTTCCTTTGCCAGCCCACCGTGGCAATCAGTCCGGATTCCGAGGGCGGGATTTTTTCTCCAGCATTCATGAGCAGGAACAGGCCGGTGCCGTAAGTGTTCTTGGTGCTGCCTCGGCTGAAGCATTGATGCCCGAACAGAGACGCCTGCTGGTCGCCCGCGACGCCGGCGATGGCCAGCCCGTCGCCAAAAAGTTTTGTCTCGCCGAAAACACTGCTCGACGCCTTCACCTCCGGCAAAAGCGAAGCGGGAATGCCAAAATAGCGGAGAATTTCCTCATCCCAGCAAAGCGTCCGAATGTTGAAGAGCAAGGTCCTTGAGGCGTTGGAGACATCCGTCGCGTGGACCCGTCCGCGGGTCAGGTTCCAAATAAGCCACGTATCAATGGTCCCCGCCGCCAGTTCGCCGCCCTCGGCGCGCCGCCGCGCGTCCGGGACGTTTCCGAGCAGCCAGGCGATCTTCGTCCCGGAGAAGTATGCGTCGGTCACCAGACCTGTCCGCTCGCGGAGAGTGCGGTCAAAACCCTCCTGCCGAATCCGGTCGCACATCTCCGCCGTGCGGCGGCATTGCCAGACGATGGCGTGATAAACCGGCTTGCCCGTCGCCCGTTCCCACAGCACCACCGTTTCTCGTTGGTTGGTGATGGCGACAGCGGCGATTTCGGCTGCCTGCGCACGAGCCTGGGCGAGAACTTTTTCCGCCGTCTCTTTCTGGGAACTCCAGATTTCCTCCGCGTCGTGTTCTACCCAGCCTGGTCGGGGGTAATGCTGCCGAAATTCAAGGCTGGCCGAGGCGCGGACGCGGCCTTCGCGGTCGAACAGAATGGCGCGAGAACTTGTGGTCCCTTGGTCAAGCGCCATGACGTATTGAGCTTTGCTCATCGCTTTTAATCTTAAATGAAGCGCGGCAGTGAGCCAAGCCGTTCAAGGCAATGGACAGCACCGTGGGAAGACTAAAGCGCGGCTTGCATCCGGCCGATCTTAGCTTCTGGCAGGAATCCGGGCGTGAGATTCCAGGCGTCTGGCGAGCTCGTCGTAAGAGCGCACGCCGATCCACCGCTCAACTTCTTTGCCGTCTTTCAGCAGGAGCAGCGTGGGGATGGAACGAACGTCGTATTTTGCTGCAAGGTCCGGGAGGGCGTCCACATCCACCTTGGCAAAGCGAACTCCCGCGGCGAATTTCTGGGCGAGCTTTTCGAAGGTTGGGGCAAGCATTCTGCACGGGGCGCACCACGCTGCCCAGAAATCCACCAAAACCAGGTTGGGGGACGCCACAAGCCCTTCCCAGTCGGAGCCTTGTACCGCGTATATCTTATCCACTTCGCTCTCTCCAATCGTTTTCAGAAATCATTTTATTCGATGAAAATGAATAGAAAACGATTCAACCTCGCCGCCGAGAGGCCGCCGCAAGAAATCCGGCCAGCGCGTGTGTGCAACCTTCGCGCGAGGTAAGGTCTGGACAAGGTTTTCTATGGTGGAATATCCTTTTTAACCGATATCGTTTAAGGAATCTCTTGAGGTGTCCTTGGCGCAACGACGTTCCAAGCGATTCAAGCTCAGCCAACTAATCCCCGTGGCCGTGGACATAGGAACTCAACGTATCCTGGGTGTCGCCGTGGACATCAGCGCAACCGGCATCCTGGTTCGATGTGATGATGCGCTGCCGATGGGCGCCATCGTCCGTCTGGCCGTGGGGAGGGGGACTGAATCGGTTCGCACCATGGCCGTGGCCCGCCGCCTGATTCAGGGGGTGGGTGTCGGATTCGAGTTTCGCAACATATCCATGACGAACCGGGCGTTTCTTAATCGCCTGCTGCTGCGCTTGTCGCGCGAGTCCATTACGGGAATTCACGTCTGAGGCAGCGGCGGGGCTTTCCTGACGGGTCAAGCCAGCGGAGTCCGTTTCCATCTTTTCCGAAACGGTTCAGCGGCGGGCGCGGGCAAGTCTCGGCCCGCGGTCCAGCTTGAGAGGGGAAACCATGCGAACTTTTTAATCCAGCGCGCCGGTGTGTGTTGTGGCGCTTTCCCGAATGGGCGTACCACGCGGTCGCGCCGGTCTTCATCTCTCTCCCATTGTGCCAGCACTTTTAATCCCACCCGCATCAGCCTCCCGCCAAGGACATAGGCCCAACGTCGCTGCATCGTCCACGCCCAGGCTCGCATCGAGGTCCGCTCGGAGAGGGGAGAATTTTTCGGCCGCGGCGCGCGGGTTGTTTCCTGCGCTTTGGCGCGCAGATGGAGCAAAAGGTCCGGGATATTAATTTTCACCGGGCAGACTTCGCGGCAGGCTCCGCAAAGCGACGATGCGAACGGCAGCTCGCGCGCCTGGCCGATGCCGACGAACTGCGGCGTGATCAGGGCGCCAATCGGGCCGCTATAAACCCATCCGTAAGCCTGCCCTCCCATCTTTCGATAGACCGGGCAGGCGTTCAAACACGCCCCACAGCGGATGCAATAGAGCGCTTCGCGCATTTTCTCATCCGCCAGCGCCCGCACGCGCCCGTTATCCACCAGGACGACGTGCATTTCTCGCGGACCGTCCTCGCCCGGACGCCTCGGGCCCGTCAGAATGGACGTATAACTGGTCAGTTTTTGCCCGGTAGCGGAACGTCCGAGCAGGCGCAGAAAAACCGCCAGGTCGGTGAAGCGCGGAATCAATTTTTCGATGCCTACCAGCGCAACGTGCACGGGCGGCGCGGTGGTAGCCATGCGGATGTTCCCCTCGTTTTCGATGACCACGATGCTGCCCGTCTCGGCGACGGCGAAGTTCGCCCCGCTCAGCCCCACTGGAGCGCGCGCAAAAACCTGCCTCAAGGCCTGGCGAGCGATGGCGGTCAGCCGCTCCGGTTCCTCCGTGCGTTCCGCCTTGAGGGCCTGCGCAAACAGGTCAGCCACTTCCTGGCGGGTTTTGTGAATTGCCGGCGCAACAATGTGCGCGGGGCGCTCGCCCGCCAATTGCAGAATTAACTCGCCAAGGTCCGCCTCGACGGCGCGAATGCCCACCTGCTCAAGCGCCGCGTTCAACTCAATCTCCTCGCCCACCATGCTTTTGGCTTTGACGACCTCGCGCGCCCCGGCTTTTTTGCAAATCTCCATCACGGCGGTGCAAGCCTCCTCCGCCGTCTCTGCCCAATGAACCGTCGTGCCCTGCCGTTCCGCGTTTTCGGCAAACTGTTTGAGATAAACATCCAGGTGTTCGATAACCTCGCGCTTCAGCCGTCGCGCGTGAGCACGCACCGCCTCAAACGCCGGAATCTCTTGAATGGCTTTCAGCCGATGGGTGTAAAGCCGGAGCGTGGAGGAGCGATACGCCTCCTGTAGGTGTGCATCCGCCAGCGCCACCTTCAGGCGCTCGTGAATCTCGGAACTGTGAACTCCCGTTTCGCTCATTCCGTGGCAGCGCGTTGCGAGCGCGGCCGGCTAGAACCCCCAGCAGAATTTTGGCCTGCCGGCTTTATTCCCCGCTGCGGCGGGCAGGCCAGAAAGGACGCTTGAAACATTCTCCCTTAGCCTGGCAGAATTCTGCGATAGGCGCAACCTCGATTGACAAGGCGCCGAACGGCCCGTAAAATGGAGCTTTGCCATTGCTTACGCGAGGTGGGCTGAATGTACGCGATTATTAGGGCGGGGGGCAAACAGGTTCAGGTGTCTCCGGGCGACGTGGTTCGGCTGGAGAAGCTGTCTGGCGAGCCCGGCTCCGCGGTTGAGTTCAAGCAAGTGTTGGCCATACGGAACCAGGGGTTGGTTACGGGAAATCCAATCATTGAGAACGCCACGGTCCGAGGCACCATCGTGTCCCATGGGCGCGCCGCCAAGGTGCGCGTGCTCAAGTACAAGCGGAAGAAACAATATCGCCGGACGCTGGGGCACCGGCAGGCATTCAGCGAAGTGCGGATCGAGGAGATTACCCCGCCGTAAGCCGGGCGCTTGCCCCAGATAGCGAGGAACTTTGTCATGGCGCATAAAAAGGGATTAGGGAGCTCACGGAACGGCCGCGATTCCAACTCGCAGCGGTTGGGCGTGAAACGGTTTGACGGACAACGGGTCACGGGTGGCTCGATTCTGGTCCGACAACGCGGAACTCGATTGAAGCCGGGCGAAAACGTGGGCATTGGGAAAGATGACACGCTTTACGCGAAGGTTGGGGGTGTGGTGCAGTTTGAGGACAAAGGGCGACTGGGACGTTTTGTGAACGTTTTGGTCCGCTCGGCGAACTAGCCGACTGAGCGGCAGGGGTGCTGGCTGGTGAGCCTCCGCCGCTTTTATTGTTTTCGAGCAAGGTCGGAGCGGGGACCGGCACGGCCGCTGGGTGTTCCCCTCATCCCTTCGGCACCGATCGTGTTTATTGATGAAGCCAAAATCCGAGTTTATGCAGGCGATGGCGGCAACGGCTGCGTGGCTTTTCGTCGGGAAAAGTATGTGCCGCGAGGCGGGCCGAGCGGCGGTGATGGGGGAACCGGCGGGAGCATTTATCTCGAAAGCTCGGAAAATCTCAATACCCTTCTTAAGTTCCGCTACAATCCAGAGTATCGCGCGGAGCGCGGCGGTCACGGCGAAGGCTCGAACTGCCACGGCAGCAATGGAAAAGATCTCGTCGTGACAATTCCAGTGGGAACCGTGGCGCTGGAACCCGTCACGCGCGAAAGGCTGTGGGATTTCACCGCGCCGGGGCAGCGGTTTCTGGCGGCCCGCGGCGGGCGTGGTGGGCGAGGCAATGCTCGCTTTGCCAATTCGACCCACCAGGCGCCTCGAACGGCCGAGCCAGGCCGACCGGGCGAACATCGCGAAATGCTGCTGGAACTGAAGCTCTTGGCGGACGTAGGGCTGGTCGGTTTTCCAAATGTGGGCAAGTCCACGCTGATCTCGCGGCTGAGCGCGGCGCGTCCTCGCATCGCCAATTACCCTTTTACGACCCTGGAGCCTTGTCTGGGAGTGGTGGCACTCGATGAGGAGAGATCATTTGTGATGGCCGATATTCCGGGCCTGATCGCCGGGGCTCATCAGGGACGAGGCCTGGGTGACCGTTTTTTGAAACATATCGAACGAACTCGCCTCATTCTGCACCTGATTGACGTGGCGGAGCAGTCGGGACGAGACCCGGTGGAAGACTATGCGACGATTATGGAGGAGTTGGCGAGCTTCAGCCCTGGGCTCATCGCGAAGCCTATGCTGGTTGTCGCTTCCCGCATGGATGCCGCCGGCGATAGCAATCGCCTGTTCGCGCTGAGGGAGTTTTGCCACGGGCGAGGGATGGAACTCCACGAGATTTCGGCGGTCACGGGGGAAGGCCTGGAGGAACTGAAACGCGCCGCGTGGATGAAATTGGAGAAAACTCCTAAGATGGCGACGCCGAACGCGCGCGCGCCAGAGGCTTTTCAAGACTCAAATCGGTGAACATCGCAATCTTTGGCGGAACCTTTGATCCCATTCACTCGGGCCACTTGCAAGCCGCGGAGGTGGCGGCGCGGAAATTTCATCTCGACCGTGTCCTCTTTGTCGCCACGGGACGTCCGCCGCACAAGATGGCGGAGCAGCTTACAGCCTTCGAACACCGATACGCCATGGTCGCCTTGGCGTGCGCGGGCCATAGGGGGTTCATCCCTTCGCTGCTGGAAGCGCCATCCCAGGATGGCAGGCCTTCATACTCGATTGAGACCGTGCGCCGGGTTGCGCGGTCGCTGGGTCCAGGCGATCGGCTCTATTTCATCCTCGGCGCCGATGCGTTTCTCGACTTGCCGCATTGGAAAGATTATCGTTCTCTCCTCGATTCGGCGGATTTTATTGTCATTCCACGCCCGGGGTTCGATGCCCAGTCTATCCGTAAGGCCGCCTCTCAGGATTTGGCGCGGGCGCGCGGCCGGCAACAGCCGGGCCGGATTTCATTGGGGCGGAGCGTCGTGTATATTCTGGACGGTCTGCGGCTCCCCTGGGCCTCAAGAGAGATTCGTGAGGCAATTCGCGAGGACCATTGGCCCGCAGGCTGTGTGACGCCCCTGGTGAAACAATATATTCAGAAGGAAGGGCTGTACCCATCGCCGGGCAGCAGCGACGGCCGGTCATGAATTCGTACCTTAGAGAAGCGATCAACGCTGCGCAAGACAGAAAGGCCTTGAACCTCGAAATTCTTAATCTGAAAGGGATCAGTTCTTTCACCGACTATTTTGTAATTTGCAGCGCGACGTCCACGCGTCACGCTCAGGCAATTTCGGATGCGATTCAGAATAGGCTTGAACAAATCGGGGTTCACCTCGGACATGTGGAGGGTTACGGGCGGGCAGAATGGATCCTAATGGATTACCTCGACTTCGTGGTCCATATTTTTACGGAACGGACCCGAGAGTTTTACCATCTCGCTCGTTTATGGAAAACCGCGCCGCACTTGCCAGTGACGCAGGAATGATGCGGCCAGCGCCGAGAGGATGATTGTGAAACTGGAAGGAATCCTTGGTAGCTCTGGAAGGCGGGTGCGATGCGCATTCGGGTTCTCCGAAAAGGCAAGACCAAGCAGGTTCACTTGCGAGCCTTGGAAAGCGAATATGCCACGCGGATCGCTCGATTCCACGAGATTGTGGTGGAGGACTTTGCGCCGGCCTCGAAGGGCCCCCGGCAGGGAATGCTCAGCGCGAAGGAGGAGCGGCTGGTTGAAAAGCTGGAAGGAAGTGTCAAAGTCCTCCTCGACCCGAACGGCCGGGAGTGGACATCGGAGGAATTTGCTCGCTGGTTAGAAGATCAAACGTTGCGAGGAACGCGAGAGGTGGCCTTCCTGGTCGGCGGCCCCGACGGTTTCTCCGACGCCTGGCGCGGCCGGGCTGACTTCCTCCTGGCGCTTTCTCGAATGACGCTCACCCACGAGTGGGCACCGGTCATCTTGCTCGAGCAGATTTACCGGGGATTTTGCATTTTGCGCGGTCTTCCTTACGCGCGCTAAACGGGCCGCTTGAGGTGCGCTTGACGGATACCCGCCGAGGACTAATCATCGTGAATACCGGACCCGGCAAGGGGAAAACCACCGCGGCCCTGGGAACCGCGTTTCGTGCCGTCGGACAAGGGCTTCGCGTGTTGATGGTTCAATTCATCAAAGGATCGTGGAACTATGGTGAATTGGACGCAGCGCGCCTTCTCGGGGAGGACCGGATTCGGATTTTGCCTATGGGACGCGGGTTCGTGAAAATTGGGGTTGAAAAGCCGGACTCGGAAGACGTTCGCTTGGTCGAGGAAGCGTGGCAATTGGCTCGCCAGGAGATTTTCGCCGGCGAATACGACCTGATCATTCTCGATGAGATCAACTACGCCATCAGCTACAAAATGCTCGACCCGGAAAGAGTGGTCGAGGCCCTGAAGAGCAAACCCGCGTCAGTGCATGTGATTTTGACTGGGCGGAACGCCCACCCTTCCGTGGTGGAAGCGGCCGATTTGGTCACCGAGATGCGTGAAGTGAAGCACCCCTTTCAGAAGGGAATCCTCGCTCAGCGGGGAATTGATTATTGAGCAGCCGGAGGCTCTCGCTGTTTTAAGGATGGCCGCTCGGCTCATTCGATCCAATGCCCTGGTTTCGTAAAGAGAAAAAGCCGCTTGAAACGCCGCCCGCCGAGAAACGTGTCCAGACGGAAGGGCTGTGGACGAAATGTGAAGGGTGCAAGCAAATCCTGTGGAAGAAGGATTTGGAAAACAATCTTCAGTGCTGCCCGAAGTGCAACTTCCATTTCAAGATGGGGTCGGCGAACCGGCTGGCAATGCTTTTTGACGACGGCAAATATGAGGAATACGATGCGAGCCTGGCTTCGCCGGACCCGCTGAACTTTACCGACCGCAAGCCGTACAAGGCGCGCTTAGAAGAAGCGCAAAAGCTGACCGGCATGAAGGACGCCCTTCTAAGCGGCTGGGGGATGATCGCCGGCAAGCCCGCTATGATTTGCGCTATGGAATTTCAATTTATTGGGGGCAGCATGGGTGCTGTCGTGGGGGAGAAAATCACTCGAGCCATTGATCGGTGTATCGGGCAGCGGATGCCTTTGGTAATCGTCTCGTGCTCGGGCGGAGCACGGATGATGGAAGGGGCCATCAGTTTGCTCCAATTGGCGAAGATCAGCGCCGCCCTAGCACGGCTGGACGAGGCGCACGTGCCATACATTTCAGTTTTAACCCATCCAACCACGGGCGGCACGACAGCTAGCTTTGCCATGCTCGGCGACCTGAACATTGCCGAGCCGGGAGCTCTGATCGGCTTCGCCGGACCCCGAGTCATCGAGCAGACGATCCGCCAAAAATTGCCCGAGGGATTCCAGCGTTCGGAGTTTCTCATGGCGCACGGGATGCTGGACGCGATCGTGCCGCGGAAGGAGCTCAAAGCATATCTCGCCACGGCGCTGGACCTTTTGGGAGCGTGGAGACCGGGGTCAGGGCTGAGGAATTTCGGCCAGCCGTAATAGCGGAAGGGGGCGGGGGGGACGCAATCACCGGCATCAAATTGTGAGGAGAGAATGGATTACCGCCAGTGTCTGGACTTTCTCGCGGACCTCGGCCATGAACTTCCCAGGGCTCGATTCAACCTCGAAACGATCCGGACCCTTCTTGCCGCCCTCGGCCATCCTGAACGGGCTTATCCCACGGCCATCGTTGCGGGGACGAACGGAAAGGGTTCAACTTCAGCGATGCTGGCAAGTGTCCTTAAAACCGCAGGCTATCGGACCGGCCTCTACACATCGCCGCACCTCGTCCGCGCGAACGAGCGAATTCAGATAAATGGCCTGCCCATCGGCAATGAGGATTTCGCGCCATGCTTCAGCCGAGTCGCGAATAGAGTCAAGCAGCTTCGTGCCGAAGGCCGTCTTGCCCAGTCCCCCAGCTTTTTTGAATACCTCACGGCTACAGCCTTTGTTTATTTCGCCGAAGCCCACGCTCAGTTTGTGGTGCTGGAGGTGGGCATGGGTGGCCGGCTGGATGCGACCGTGATCACGAACGTCGAACTGGATCATCAGCAATTTCTCGGCGCGACTCATCGTGAGATTGCGCGAGAGAAAGCCGGAGTGATTAAGCCGCACCGTCCGGTGATCTCCGTCTGTGACCACCCGGCGGCGCTGGAGGTGATTCGCGGCCGTTGCCGCTCGCTTCAGGCGGAATTAATGGAGATTGACCATGCCGCTCGGATTACCGGCTTGAGCCAGCGGGACGGATGTTACCGATTCGAGCTGTCCATGGCGGGCGGGGAGCCGCTCCAGGTACGGCTTCGCCTTGCCGGAAGCTTCCAGGTCCGGAATGCCGCCGCGGCCGCCGCGGCGGCCCAACAATTGGCCAAGCAAGGCTTTCAAATTTCCCCGCGGGATATCGAGGAAGGGCTGGAACGGGCCGAATGGCCCGGGCGACTGGAAACCCTTCAGTCGTCGCCACTCATTGTGCTCGACGGCGCGCACAATCCAGCCGCAGCCCGTGAGCTGGCGCGATTTGTGACCGAGCATTGGCAGGGCCGCGCCCTCCGCCTTGTTTATGCCTCGATGCGGGACAAAGCCATCGAGGAAATCAGCACGATTCTGTTTCCTTTCGCGGAGGAAGTCTTTGTCACTCAGTGCGGCGTGGACCGGGCAGCTACCCCGGAAAGCATTCTGGAGCGTTCGCCGGTGACCCCTCGAAGGGTATTCACCAACCCCGACCCAGCGCGCGCGCTCGAGACTGCGGTGGGAAGATCAGCGGCAGAAGACATTGTGCTTGTGGCAGGATCGTTATTTCTTGTGGGTGCGATTAAGGCAGCCATCGCCGAAGGCGACCTGGCCTCCATAGGAATTCCCGCGCCAGTCGGCATCCATTGAGATGGTTGGAACCGCGCATGGAAATGGCCTCAGCGGGGGACATCAAGAAGCCCGGACTCAACCACCGGTCGTCCAATTTTCTCAGCTATCTTCGCTCCCTGGTTTTTACCAACCCGCTGATTTACTTCTACACTGCCGTCTGCGGGATGGCGTCTTTGTCCGGCTCCTTCTTTGACGCTCACGGCCGGTGGCAACATGGATGTGCCCGATTTTGGTCGAACCTGATTCTAAAGACGAGCGGCGCTGAGGTGCATGTGGAAGGGTTGGAAAACATCGGCCCCTGCCAAACTTACGTCTTTTGCGCGAATCATCCGAGCGCCATGGACATTCCCATCCTTTTCGTGACGCTGCCGACGCAGTTTCGCTTTCTCGCTAAACGGTCGCTGTTCCGATGGCCCTTTCTCGGCTGGCACCTGCGACGTTCAGGACACATCCCGGTTGACCGCGGCCGCGCGGGAGCTGCCGCCAAGGGGTTCGACCAGGCGGCCCAACGAATCCGGGAGGGAAAATCGGTCGTGATGTTTCCAGAAGGCAGCCGTAGCCGAACGCCCGGCATTCTTCCTTTCAAAAACGGCAGCTTCTACCTGGCGATTCTTTCCGGCGTTCCGATCATTCCTATCACCATCAACGGATCGCGGGAGGTGCTACGGCCGGATTCGTTGCACGTTCGGCGTGGTCGAGTTGACGTCATCATTCATCCGCCCGTGAGGACGCAAGGTTTGACGGCAAGTGATGTTTCACAGCTTTCCGCCAAAGTCCGGGAGCAGGTTCAGTCGCGTTTCCATCCGGCCGCCGAGTGAACCAAGGCACGGGCCGGCGGCGAGGTCGCCAGCATGACGAGTTCTGGGCACGCCAAATCTCTGCAAGCTTGATGGCTATCGTTCAATCATTGAAATCACCGAGGCCCTGCTGCGAGACGCACTCCACGGCGGAAACGTCATCTAAGTCAGAGGAGGCTGTTTATAAGCACCGATGAAGAAGAATAGGAGCGCGATAACCAGACCGGTCTCCCAGGCGGCGTGCCTCGCCTCATGGCTTGTGCTTTTAGGGATGTTTCCGGCCATCGCGGCTGGCGCGTCGGCCACGGCGCAAAAGAAGCGAACAGCCATCCCGTCGTTTATCAGCCCGGCGGCCAAGGGCGAGAGTGACCGCTCCATTCAAGCGCTGGGCGGGTCCGCTTTCGTTCACTGGAAAAGCCTTTACACCACCGGAAAGGTGTTTATGATTCAGGATCACAGCACGGCCGGCTTTGCTCCCTATAAAAGCATCGA
>JAJYNF010000284.1 GCA_021786455.1 Acidobacteriota bacterium | reverse complement strand
GGGCCACTGCTTCTTTTCGCGCTGCTGACCGGGCGCGCGGGCGCGCTCTATAAGGCGGGCGTTGCTGGCGCGAGGCTGGCGCTCTGGGCGGCGGGGGCCCGGATTGAGGCGCTGGGGCGAGAGAGAATCCCGCGCGGTCGAGCGGCGGTCTATATGGCGAATCATCAGAGCATTTCTGATCCGCCGGCCGTCCTCTCGCTGCTCCCACCCGTGCTCGTTCTGGTAAAAAAAGAATTTTTTCGAGTCCCGTTTCTCGGACTCGCAATGAGGCTGCGAGGATTTATCCCGATTGACCGGCAAAACCGTGAGCAGGCCATGGCGGCGTTGGAACTCGTGGTGGCCAAGCTGCGAGCCGGCCACTCGTTTCTTGTATATCCAGAAGGCACGCGCAGTCCAGATGGCCATCTGCAACCGTTCAAGAAAGGCGTTTTTCGCATGGTGGCCGAGGCTGGGGTGCCGATTGTTCCCATTTCGGTCTCCGGCTCAACAAAAATCCTCCGGAAAGGGGAACGGCGAGTTCATCCAGGCACGATTCGCATCGTCATTCACGATCCCATTCCTACGGAAGGCTTGAGAACGGAGGATCTGGATGGCTTGATGGCGAAGGTTCGCGCGGCTATCACTTCCGAGCTGGCGGCCGATGAGCGGCCTGTGGAATCGGGTCTCGCCCAAGGAGAATCGGAATGAAACGATCTGCGTTCGCAGCGCGGTCTGCCGTTTTGGGTCTTTCCGGTGTGACGATGATAACCTTCGCGGGGCTGGCGAGGCTCTATGCGCAGGACCTACGAACCGTGGCCCGGGCCTGCGTTTCCTCCCGCGGCTGTGAGACTGAGGGCCAAACTGGCAGCCAACGACGATGGCCGTACACTGCCCATGCGCGACGAAACCCGCCCGGACACGGCGCGTATTCAGCAAGCTCTCGACCATTGCCCTCCCGGACATGCCGTGGAACTTGTCACTGACAGCGGAAGGAGTGCGTTCCTCTCGGGACCGCTCGATTTGAGGCCCGGCGTCACTTTACGCATTGGTCCGGGGGCAATTTTGTTTGCTTCAAGGGACCCCCGCGATTACGATCTCGCGCCGGGCGCCTGTGGCACGCTGACCCGCCGTGGCCACGGCTGCAAGCCGCTCATCGGCGGGGATGACGCCCCTAATTCGGCCGTCATGGGGCCCGGAACGATTGACGGACGCGGTTGGGCGACGCTGTTAGATAAACGGTTTTCCTGGTGGCAGCTTGCCCGCCAGGCAATATAGGTTTTACGTGCGCCGTGCTGGAGAGGAGCGGCGGTATTACAGGGTCATACTAAAATGACCGTATGCGCCCGGCCGTGGCTTCTTGACCGTGAGCGTTCCGCGAGAGGTTGGACCGAGAGATCGGAAAGTGAACCGCCGAATTCGCCCGCCCCGCAACCTCGCAAGACCAGCAGGCTAGCTTGTTCTGAGGCCGTCGGCTTCGGTGTGGCCTTAAACCAGTCTTGATATTTCGGCGACCACTAATTTTCCCAGTGCAATCTCAGCGCGTAAATAACGGCGGGGCCGCGGGCGCGGTTATAGGCAGGATCCACGACCAACTGAAAGTCCGGCGACACGAATATGTGCCATCGCGTGGCATGGGAATAGTAAGCCTCCACGATTCGCTCCGTGCCATAATCCAGCTTGCCATCACCGACCGTAATCCCAAGTCCGCCATTGGCGAGGAATTGCCGATGAACCGCCGTAATGCCGTTTACGACCCCGGCGATTCCCAGCGTGTCTCCCGGCCGGCGCCAGGCCTCACCCTATAAGCTGATTCCCGCCGAGGCGGTGCGATCCACATCCGTGAATTCCCATGTCTGAGTCTTCCCGTCGTTCCAGCCGAGGCGCGCGAACACCCCCACGTCTTTGCGGATTTCCTGTTCCACATTGATTCCAAAGCCATATTTCGACCGATAGCCGCGTTGCCCCAAAGCGGCGATATTTTGTGGATCGCTGAGCGCCTGCTGGTAACTCCCCATATGCGCGTGCTCGTCGTACGCCAGCATCCGCACAGCCCCAGGATGACTCCAATACGATTGACGCCTCTCGACTTCGACCGCCCAGGACCAGGCATCGGCGAGGTTCCAGTCCATCCTTAAGGCGTTCGCCTGGCGCGAGACTTGGAAAATGCCCGCTCGCGCGGACCATGAATCTAGATCCAACTCCGCCGATACTCCATTGGTAAAGCCAAGCGCGTTCGCGGGATAGTCCCATGCGGCGTTATTTATCAGAGCCCAGTTCATGAACTGAGTCCTCGCGTTATTCGCGTAGGCGTTCGTGTTGAAGACATCGGCGGCGGAGTAATGTCCTGCCTCTAAGATGAGCTGCCGCTTTTCGGTCGAATTCGCTGAAGGCGCGCCGGAGTCTCCTCCCGTAGTGAGCGGCACCGTTTCGCGCAGATAAGCGCGGGAGATAACCGCATCAGGGAAGGTCTTACCGACTCGGTACGCCTCGCCATTCGGAAAGCCGGCGACGCCGGTCGTTTTGCTCAAGCCGTAGCCCTGCCACGACAAAATGTCCACAAAAAATTCACCTCCTCGCCACAGCCGGACGTCCCCGGTCGCGTCAAAAGAAAGCGTGTCCTCCAGCTCGCCGTGGTTTTCCAAGCTGTTCGGGCCTGAATATTGGGCCGGGAAAGGTAATACGCCCTGTCCGATGAGCGTCGATTGGAAATGATAGTCCCATCTCGTCGGTCCTTTGCAGGCGGCGCGCCCTGCCAGCTATCCTGCGCATGGAGTGGCAGACAAATAAGCAGGAGCAGAAGCCCCCCCCTCGATGTGCTGCGAAGCCCTCGCGTGAACTGCGCTTGCTTCATTAGCACTCTCGCCGGTAAACCAGAGGAAATCCGGCCGTTCAACTGCTTCGGCCCTTTTTCCTTGGCGCGGCCCACGGTCGGTTTCGATGGTGCCAGGGTGTATGAACATTGAACAGCGTTTGCAAATTCCTGAAGCTCTTTCCAAGCGGCCACGAGGCGGCCCTCGTGGTCCGTCTTCCATTTCATTGTGAGCATGAGTCTTGTCTCCTTTCATGGCTTCCTCCCTTGCTCTTGCTATGCGGTTCATATCCTTCATTTCCTCTCTCCCGCCCGCGACGCAGTCAATGAGCGTGCTTGCCGAATAATCCCGCGAGCGCGAGCACGTGGTAAAGGAGCAGCAGCATCATCGCGATCAGATAAGCCCGCAGGCTGATGAGCGAAATCCGCACGCTCCGCGTCATTCGCATTAATCCGAGTCCGGATGACTTGACTTTCGTTTCCGGCATATCGTCGAGCGGATGAACCACGACATAGCGCTTGGTCCGCTCGCCATTCGTTAGCTGCCCATTGAGATTTGTAATAGCTCTAAAAAGCGCCATGACCATTTCCTCCTTTTGAATCAAATGCTCAGCCGATTTTCGTGGGCACTAAGTTGGGGGCTATGACCTGGACAGCCAGCACCAGTGACAGGGCAAACAAGATCACGATCATCGTCCAGTTCACAACGTTGTTCCATCGCCTGTTCGCGAATTTATCCCCCAGCAATTCCCGGTCATTCAAAAGCAACTGAAGAAAGATGATTGCCGATGGCAGCATGATTCCTGCCAGGACCTGGACGCTCAGAATGATGAGCTGCAACGGAGCGTTGGGAATGAGCACCACCACCGCTGCCAGAACGACGCAAACGAGATAGATCGTGTAAAACCCCGGCGCCTCGCGAGGGCCAAACTCAAGGCTGTGGGGCAAGCCTTTAACCTCGCCGTAGGCCCACGCGCTCGAAAGCGAAATTGCTGTCGTGCCCAGCAACGCGGCGTTAATCATCAGCAACAAAATCCCCAGCCGCACAGCGTTCCCTGTAAGCCCAAGAAGGGCATTTGCCATCTGCGCCGGGTCCTCGAAGGAAATCCCGTGAACCCGCGCGTAGTTACCGACCAGCACCATGCATCCGGCAACCGCGATGGTGTAGCATGCGCCCACGAAAGTATCGAGCTGGGACCAATTCAAGTCCGCAAAGCGAAGCCGCTTGTCGGCAATGCAACTCTGCTGAAAAAAGAGCTGCCACGGCGCGATGGTTGTCCCAACGGTGGCGATGACCAGAAAGACGTAATTCTGAGTAAGCCCGCCGGCCGGGGCGGATGGTATAAGCGTGTTATGTAAAACCTCATGCATGGACGGGCTCAGCCGGAAGGCCATGAACAGCCAGTACAAATCCAAGAGGCAGAGAACCACGACTGCACGCTCCCACCGACGGTAGCTCCCCGTCGCCACAATGCCGATCATTCCAACCGCCGCAACCGTCACGCCTACCGCGGGTGGAATTCCAAGGCCACGGGACGCCAAGGCAATAGCCGCGAATTCCGTGACCAAGGTGAGGAGGTTCAACACTTGCAGGTCCAGGAATGAGAACAATCCCCACCATTTCCCGAACCGCTGGTAAATCATTGCGGCGTGGCCTTTGCCTGTAGCAATCCCAAGGCGCACGACCATTTCCTGAACGAAATAAGTGCAGGGCAACAGGAAGAGCAACAACCAGAGCAGATGCGTGCCGTATTGCGCCCCGCCCTGCACATAGGTCGAGACCGCGCCCGCATCGTTGTCTGCTTCCATCACGATGAGCCCTGGACCCATGACCATCAAGAACGTCAGCACGTGACGCATCCATGGCGTCTTGACGTGAATCCCGCGAACTTCTCCCGCTCCGGCTTCAGCGATTGTCGTCCCTGTCTTTTCCACATAACCCGTCATTACTCACCTGCCTTTCCCTCCTCGTCTGGGCAAGCCTCAAGCTCCAGGCAGAAACCAGAATCCTCCGTCGCCGCCGCGGTCGGCCGCGGCGAACGCTTGAAGGAGCGGGCAGTAACTTCGCCTTGCGCCACAAGAATTGGGAAGCGCATTAATCCGCCTGAATCAGAACTCTGGACGCGCGGATTATTCTTGGCTCTTCCGCCTTCCCCGTTTTGATGTTCTCGAGGGAAGCGGAAGGCAATAGGTGGGAATGAGCTATCGCTTTACAACCGCTTCACCCGAGCCGAGAGCTTGGAGCTACTCGGAGGTT
The DNA here is from genome assembly GCA_021786455.1 of Acidobacteriota bacterium. Taxonomy (GTDB): domain Bacteria; phylum Acidobacteriota; class Terriglobia; order UBA7540; family UBA7540; genus JAKCCV01. Next base: position 688 of record JAJYNF010000284.1, on the reverse strand, counting down.
GGTCGTATTCTTCTTGCATTTTGCCTAATATGGGTGAGGGTGAAGCTGAGGAAAGGTGGAGAACGCTTCCTCGTTAAAGACCGGGAAAAGCGCTTTGTAAGACTGGCCTCGCTGGCGGCTAAAATCCCGCGCCCTCGGCCAGATCCACTCGTCCAAGCTTCAGCACCGCGCCCCGTCAGAGATCCTTATCGAATCTCAGCCACTTTAGGAAAACCCTTGAATCGGAAGTTCCTGTTCTACCCCTTCCAGCATCTCTCGATGTTGACGGGCAGTGGCCTTTGTGCTGCGCGGGAGCCTCGCCTACCGAGGGTCCCAAAAACTCGAGCACCGAAACGATTTGCCGTCAAAAACTTCAGCGCCCGAAGGAAGATAAAATGACACTTTAAGACTTGTCAAGAAAAATCGTAACGCGGCTCACGAAATTGCTCATTTCCCCCGCTCGCGGAAGTAATGCAACCAGAACAACAGCGAAATCCCCGTGAAAACGACTGCAAGCACTTATTTTGTTCACCGCAAAGCATGAACCATCCCGAAAAGCAGGATGCCAAGAGCCATCACATTGCAGGTTACTGCTATCCAGTAAAGCTCAACCCGAATTCGTAAGTTGAAGCGCATCTGAGCGGTCATATCGGGTCATAAGGACCTCCGATCATGCCTCCGTTTCCGGCTGAAGTTCCAACTTGCGCGA
>JAJYNF010000236.1 GCA_021786455.1 Acidobacteriota bacterium | reverse complement strand
CGGTCTCGAGCAGTAGGATCGCCAGTTTGGGGAAATTGTCGAGCACTTCGACGAGCGCCGGCCAGCCAATGTCTTCGAGTGCCACCAGCGTCAGCACGGAGTGATCCTGAAGATACGCGTACAATTCGCCTGAACACCAGAGAGCAGGCGAGAAGTTGTGCCGAGTCATGCCGAAGTGCAATCGGACCGCGGCCGGCCGGCGGGTGGCAAGTTGGTCGAGCGATTCGCGGTCCGGCAAACCCGACCAGGCCGGAACCAGGCGCGCCCGCGCAACGTGGGCCAACGCGCGGTTGCCTTCTTCCGCGTCGTACTCTTCACCAGCAAAATGGGACACCAGAGCGCGCTCGATACCGAAGCGGTCCATCTCCAGAAGAAGCTCCGGAGCTTCCAGCGCAAGTTCGCCGTGCAGACCCGAGTGGCCGATTCGGGCGTTGGCATCGAATACATGCCAGGCCGCGACTTCCGTCAGCAGGGGTTCAAGGGACCACGCGCACACGGTGCTCTCCTGGCGATAGATTCATGAGAAGAAGGAACCCGTCACTCACTTCCGGCTCGATATGCCTTCCATCCACCATCACCGTGCCCGGAACCTTCGCCACCAGAACTCGAAGGCCGGTCACGGCGGCACAGGCGACGTGAAGCTCGATCGCGTTCGTCGAGCTTTGAAACACCAGAGAAACCGGTCGGGAAGCTTCAAGCAGCGTTTTCCCATCGCGGCTTACCGAGCGGGCATCGGCGGCGAAAACCGTTTCTTGTGTTCCCTCCTTCCGGCTTCCCAAAATACGCCCGTCGGTCGAAAGCGCCCCGGTTTCCAAATTTCCCGCGCGGGTCCTAAACATCACGGTCCATGCGCTCGGGGAGCTTCCCAGGCGAAACCCTTCGCCGTGGTGCCCGGATATGACCGTGGCCGGCGTCGCCCCGGCAGGTTTTTTCCCAAAAGTCATGCCGACCAGAAAGCGGCAGGATGTTTCCTCCGCTGATTGAAGGCGGAACTCGCGCGGTTGCCGAAGCCTCTGACGGTCGAAGTCGCCATACCGATCGCTGGCCAGGGGAGTGACTTCGAGCTTCCAATGCGTGTTGATGCCTGCCGCCGTGAGGGCTGCCACCGCGTTCCGGCCGATGATCGTCGCCTGCTCGCCTTGGAGCCTTGCGGTGTCGCCCGTCGGAATGTGCAGTAGCCATTGATAGGTGTGCGCGTTCGGAGCCCGAAGCTTATCGCTGACAATGAGCGCATCGGGCTTGAGAAAAACGAATTGGCGCCGAAATTGACGGAGCACTCCGCCGTAGGCGTCAGCGAGTTCTGCCGAGAGGAAGTCCACTGCGGGCGAGAGCACATGCGCAGTGAAGCGCGGATCATGGGCCAGAGCTTTCCAGTAACGCCCTTCCTCGCCGGGCTGGCTGAAGGGGTCGTCGTCCACAAGCACCGTATTGTGGCCCGGCGCTTGCATAAAGTAAGTGGAATAGTTCGGGTCGCGGTAATAATCCGCATAACCGGCTTCGCCGATCAATTTTTCCCCAAAAGCCGCCACCTGGAAGGTGCCCTGATCGTGATGCTCATGGTTGAACCAAGGACCGACGCGAATGGAAATCACGGTATCGGTCGGCTTCCAGCCACTGCGCAAGGCGGCGCTCCCTCGGTCGGGGAAAATCCGCGAAGGCGGGGGCGCTGGCGCTGGCGCGGCAGGTTTGGAGCAGCAAGCTAAGTCAAGAATGCCGGGCGCCATCTCCAATAACCGCCCGGTGTGACTCACCTTGGAAACTCCCACCAAGGTTCCGACTTCCGCGGTGTCGTAGAAAGCGCGCAGGGAAGCGTCGCCGCTGTGCTCCGCTTCCCAGGCGAACCCCGACAGGCCCCTCAACTCTCCGCCAAAGTCGCCGGTGTCGAGCACCAAGTCGGGCGTGACCTCCGCGTAGCGCGGCCACCAGAATCCTTGGATCATTCGGGTCGCCTCGGGTGGACGAATGCCGAAAGCGTGCAGCGCCGCGATTCCGGTGGACAGACCTTCCATGGCGAAAGCCTCGTAGCCCGCGGGCTCGGCTTCGCTGCCGTCACCGGGGAAGAGTCCGGTTAATAAATGATCGTAGGCGACCGAGAGCTCAGCCAGGGCTGTGCCGAGCCGACCATTCCATTGCGGGACGTCACCGTAAAGCGCCGCCACCCAAGCCAGAGCGCCGCCAACAGAATTGGCCATCCAGTTGCTCGCGGCAATGGGCATTCGATTCATCAGGAAATATTCTTCAACAGTCGGCTCGATAGCATTTCGGTATGCCGCCTGCGTGATGGCGCTTTTCTCGGCTTGTGTCAGGCGATCGGCAATCAAATCGTACCCGATGGCCACGCGCTGAGAAAAGACGCCGACCTCATAATAAGTGTGGAGACCCTGCGCCAAGAACCAGGGAGGAGTCCAAGTGGGCCATTGCGAGACGGTCAGCAGGGCGCGCCGCGCCGCCTCGAGCGCCTGCGGGTCTCCGTTGAGCGCGTATTCGACCGCATTAAAACTGATCGCGTTGCTATAATCCTCGAGCAGCTTAAAATAATCCGGCAATCCCGGAAACACCGAGGCAGCGGGCATCAGCGCGATATTGTCGCCGGCCTTGGGATTGTATGCTAGTTTGGCCCGCAGCGATCGCGCCTGAGCGCGAATTGCCTCGAGTAGCGGTGTTGAGCCGGCAAGTTTCCGCAACTCCCGCAGACGCTCAGAAGAAAAGTAAGCGCGCGGGTGAGGAGGAATCGAGCCCAGCACTAAGACACGAAATTTCGTTTGCGCGTGGCCGTCGGAGACAACCACCCGCCACAAACCTGGAGCACGGTGCCGTAAGAGCACCTCGCGCGCGCTCGAGGGAAAAGCGCTCCCGGCACGGGTCAATACGCTTCGAACCGGATGACCTTCGCTGTCGAAAACCTGCGCCTTTACGGGCACTTGAGTTTTTTCCTCAATCACCAGCGGCGCGCCCGGAGCGAGCGCATGAGTGTCCAGCCACTGGCCCTGGTTCGATGTCCTGACGAGCGGGGGAAGAGCTAGCGGAACTTCCGCCGGCCGTTGTGCCTCGATTTTGAATTGCCGCAGAATTAGCCGATTGGAAGTTCCCTTCAGGGGCGATGAGACGTCGGCCTCCAGAAGCACAGCCTGGATTGCCGCGTCTTTCGGTGGAAGGCCGAATAATTTCCCCATCTCACGCACAACGTGAGGTCCCGGCGAGTCCGGCACGGCCAGCGAATAGAGATGTCCGTCATCTGCCGCGAGCATGAAGCGAAGCCACTTGATCGGCCCACCCATGGCCAGGGAATACTCCACCCTGAACGATGAGGAAGGGCCGGCATAGAAGGACAACGGTTTGATGATCCCTACGCGCAGGAAGTGCTGTCCCAGGGCCGGGACGCTGCGAACCAGGCAGGGCACGCCGTCGAGGGTTCGAGTGTAGAGTGTAGGATCGTAGCCAACATCCTGCACGAGGGGATAGCTCATCCAGCCGGGGATGCCGTGACGGAAATCCTCGCGGAAGCTCCAGGGCCCGAGCGGCGCGGCGCTGGGCGGCCGACCGGAAGCCGGACACGACACCGTTCCCGCCACGAGCAGCGCCACCCCGACGGCCTGAAGCAATCTCCTCATCGCACCTTCGCGGATTTTCCCGAGCCGGAACACGCTGCCAGACCGGGCGCCAGTTTCTGAATCTTGTCGCAGGCCTCGACGATGTCCTCCACGTCGCGGGCGGTTCCGAGGAGCAGATAGTGGGGCAGCCAGATGCCGTCGCGGCACAGCCGCTCGCTCTCCGGGAGGTAAAGCGATTCATAATTCTGAGGCGAGCGCCACGTCCCGCAGCCACAGGGCGGCAAATGCTCGCGTCGGAAAAGCGGATTGCGATACAAAGGATGGGGATAGGCGGGTTCGGCGGGCACGCCCTCGGCCACGAGCGCGGCGACAAACTCGTCGCGGCCGACTCCGGAAAACTCCTCCGGGTCGTATCGCAAGGTGACCAGATATTGAGGATGGGACGTGGCGCGCGGGTCGGGCTCGGCAATCCGCAGACCGGGGAAAGAGCTGACCAGGCTGCGCAGACGCGCGGCGTTGGCCTGGCGAGTGCGGGACTGGACGGGAAGCTTAGCCAGCTGTTCACCCAGCAGGGCCGCCTGGAAGCCTGTCATGCGGTAATTGGATCCCAGCGAAAAATGCTCGAACCAGCCGCCCAACTTCCGCCGGCCATGGTTGCAGTAGGCCCAGGCTTTTTCCGCCAAGGCGTCTGAGTTGGTCAGGAGAATGCCCCCCTCCCCCGAGGTCACCAGCTTGAACGCCTGGAAGCTGAAGGTCGCCGCATCCCCGAAATTCCCGACGGGCGTTTGGCGCCAGACGGCTCCGTGCGCATGGGCGGCGTCTTCTACCAGTGCCAGGCCGTGATGGCGGGCCAATTCCGGAAAGCGGTCCATGTCCGCGGGATGCCCTCCGAAATGCACCACCACGATGGCTTTGGTCCGCGGGGTGATGGCGGCTTCGACGGCTTGGGGAGGGAGGTTGAGCGTGGCCGGGTCAATGTCGGCGAAGACCGGCACGCCGTGACAGAGCAGCACAGCGGAAGCGGTAGCGACGAAGGTGATGGCCGGAACAATCACCTCGTCGCCGCAGCCGAGACCCAGCGAGCGCAAGGCCACTTCCAGCGCCACCGTGCCGTTAGCGCAGGAAATGGCGTGCTTCACCTGATGCAGAGCCGCAAAGGCCGCCTCGAACTCCTCCACCTTCTTGTTATAGCCGCCCCACGATCCGCTGCGCAGCACCTGGAGGAGCGAGTCTTTTTCCCCCTGGCCGTAGTCGGGCCAACCCGGAAAGGGTTTGGCGCGAACGGGCGTTCCCCCTTGAATGGCCAGACGCATGTTACGGCCTCCGGGAGGCCTCTTCACTCCTCGCATTCCCCGCGTAGCTCAGTTGCCGGGAGATGCGGGCGCAAACATCCTTGAGGGCGGTGGACATTTCCCGGTCCCGCCCGCGATGGACGCGGCCGGCGGGGCCGGAAACGCTGATGGCGGCCACCACCCGCCCCTCGCCGTCGCTGATGGGAGCGGCGATGCAACGCGCACCGGGGGAATCCTCGCCATCGTCGAGGGCGTAGCCGCGTTCCCGCACGCGCTTCAAATCGCGTTCCAGCCCCGCCAGATCGCGCACCGTGCGCTTGGTTTGCGGTCGCAAGGGGTGATTGTTGAGCAGCGCCTCGAGCTCGTCGTGCGACAGCCCGGAGAGCAGGCACTTCCCCAGCGCCGTCGAATGCGCCGGGCTCCGCATCCCGGCGTGCGCGGCCAGGCGGAACGCATGAGGACTCTCCAGAACGTGGATGTATAGCACCTCGCCCTGGTCCAGCACTCCCAGGTTGACCGTCTCGTGAAAAAGGCCGTGCAGCCCGGCAATCAAAGGGGCCGCGCGCCGCACCAGGTCGTCCGCCGGAGGCCGCGACCGGCCAATGCGCCCCCAGCGCGCCGTCAGCGAATAGAGCCCGCGGGAATCTTTTTTCACATAACCGAGATCCGCCAGCGTGTAGAGAATTCGAAACACCGAACTCTTCACCAGCTCGCTCTGCGCCGCCAGTTTCGCCAGGCTCATCGGGTCCTGTCCGTCGAAAGCGGTAATCACGCGCAGCGTTCGCTCGATGGCGGCAATGTAGTTTCTGGCTGCCATGTATCCTTGTGCTTCTAAGTTATACTCACAATCCCGCCGCAAGGCAAACAGATTCCGCCTGACTTCAAAATACAATTCT
>JAJYNF010000200.1 GCA_021786455.1 Acidobacteriota bacterium | reverse complement strand
TACCGGGAGCAAGGCTTGGCGGCGAGGCGAAGGAAACGCAAGCGGGTGGATGAGGTGTGGACGATGGATTTCACTCACGACGCGCTGGCGAGCGGGCGAAAGTTCCGCACGCTGAATCTAATGGACGGCTACACGCGGGAATCCCTGGCCCTCGAAGTGGACACATCGCTGCCTGGTGCGCGTGCTGGAACGGCTGCGGAACGAGGGTCGGCTTCCGGAGCGGATTCAGGTGGACCATGGGCCGGAATTTATTTCTCTCGTAGTCGACCAGTGGGCGCATGAGCAGGGTGTGGCGCTCGATTTCATCCGACCCGGCAAGCCCACCGACAACGGTCAGATCGAGAGCTTGAACGGCAAGTTTTGGGATGAGTGCTTGAACCAGTTTGGGTTCGTGAATTTAGTGGAAGCTCGGGAACGGATTGAGGCCTGGCGGCAAGATTACAACCAGGAACGGCCGCACAGCAGCCTGGGATATCAAACGCCGGCCGAGTTCGCGGCGCAAGCGGCGGCGCGAGGGGCGTCTCCCCCCACGCCCCTCGCCCTCCCGAAACCAGAGCTACCCCAGACCCGCGAACTCATATTATGATTTGGACCAACAATGGGGAGTAGGTCACGTTGAAAGCTTCAATGGGAAATTCCGCGATGAATGCTTGAATGAACATTGGTTCGTGAGCTTGCAAGACGCCAGAGAGAAAGTCGAAGCCTGGAGGAGGGCCAAGGAACTACAAATAGCGGCACGAGCTGCCTCGACAATTCTTTTTTCAGCTTCGGCCCTAATGGCCTAACGTCATTCATTTTGGCGGCCCAGCCTTTACGGCTTGCCTATCTTGCGTCACGCCTTGGCGAGCCGACGCGCGCTGGACCTTTTGAAGTTCTCTCTTCGCGAGCTTGCGAACGTTGTCTGGCCCCAACTCCATGGCGCGCCGAAACGCCTGGCTTGCCTGGTCGTCATTGCCAAGGCTCTGGGACAACAGTCCCAAACGTAAGAATTGCATACCGCGTGGGTTTGGGCTTGCGTGGATTGCGGCTTCGAACTCCCTTCGTCCAATTTGGTTCTTGCCTCGAAGGACAGCCACCTCGCCAAGAAGTTCGTGGGCTTGTCCCTCCAGGTTTCCCCGCATACGCTCCCATCGATCCAGAGTGATTTCGTGAGGAATCGTCATGTTGCCAAGCTCTTGAATTGACTCAGCGGAATATTGCTCTGCGTCATCCAAAAGAGATGTCGGGAGAGTTTTGTTGTCGATGCCATTAATAATGGCGGCAGCGACCGTGAGAGACGTCATGACATTTCGGGGTTCCAATTGGAGCGCCCTTTGACCTGAACGAAAAACATTGGCCCAATCTTGCAACTTCTGATAAGCGAGCATCTTGTGCTCGAAGGCGAGTCCAAGCAACTGAGACTTCGGGAACTCATGGGCGAATCGGTCCACTTGACTGATCGTTTGCTGCGGGTCCTTCGAAGTTAGAATATTCAGGTAGACGTCATATTCGTCTTGTGTTTTTGCCTGCGGTACCTGAGATGGGCTTAAAAACGGTCCCATCTGCCCGGCTAACTCGCCTGTCGCCGCGGCTAGCATGAGGCATGCAAGCAACGGACTTCGCACAAGCCAATTCCGTATTTCATTGTTCATCGCTGTAGGTCGCGACGAGTGTGTTAAATAGCTTCAACTCGGATTGGGCTGGCTCCTTCTTGCCCATTTGTAAGTACAACCTAAACAGCATGTAATGATAAGATGCCTTCGTCGGATTCAATCGGGCGCATTGTTGCAGCTGTGCAACAGCCTCTGACAGTTTACCCTGCCGTTCTTCCACTTTGGAAAGAATGAAATGGTTGGAGTCTAGCTGAGGGCCGAGTTGCACTGCCTGTTTGGCATATTGAGCCGCCTGTGCCAAATTTGATCTGAGAAGCAAGTCGGCCATCCCTTGATAGGGTAGACTGAATCGCTGGTGGGAAGTTTTCGCCAGTGCAATGGCCCGCTCATAGTCAGCCTGTGCGTCACTGCGCAGATTCATCATTTCTTCACACCAGCCTCGGTAGTAAACACTCTTCATGTCGTCCGGTTTGCGCGCGATGGCTTCGTTAAGAAGCTTCAGAGCAGTTCCCAGGTCGCCGACGTCAGAAATATAATGCAGGGCAAGAAAGTAATACGGTTCATAATCTTGGGGGTTGGCTCCGATCGCCCGGTTCATCTCTAATTCGAAGAGCCCATACTGATGAACTCGATAATAGGCCATGCCAAGGAGCTTGTGTAGGGAGTCTGTGCCCAACCCCAGCTTTTCCGCTGAGCGAAGCGCAATAATGGCTTTGATAGGGTGATTCATTCGCCATCGCGCAAGGCCCAAGGCATAAAAAGGCTCAGGGTTTCTAGGGAGGTCTTTCGTCAACACTTCAGCCAACTTCTCAGCCTCAGCCCAGCGCGAATTGAGCAACAGCTGCTGAAGCCGCCCAAGATAGTTACTCGCACCAATAGAATCCAGGGGTTGGAGGGCCAGAGTTCCCTTTTGATCCGCGTAGCCGAAAGCTACGGAACAGAAAAGGAGAAGACCACCGCTGAGGATCGCGACTGGCAATCCGATACTACGCATCTCGAGTCCCCTCTTACGCGCAAAGCTCTACTCGTCCGCGTATCAGGTCAAGCTACATCTTACCTCACACGTCTCGAAACCACACCTTTGCCTTCCTGAACGGCGATGAACTGGTCCACCCCAAGCCCATGAATTCGGTCTACAATCCCGCTTGGCCACGAGACTTCCACCAAGTCAACCCGTGTCGCATCCCCAAGTCCGAAATGGAGGCGGAGATCGTTTTGGGAGATATAGCTCCCCCCGCTTCGGACTTCATCAATCTGGGCCACCTGGCCCGTCACCACCCTGGCCCGAGTCCCGATACCTGCACGGTTGGACTTGGTTCCGATTGTTTTGATCCCAATCCAATGCAGGCGGTTGCCCCCGTCATTCCGCAGCAGAGTCGGGCGGTCGTTCTGGTTGTTGATAACAATATCGAGGTCTCCATCGTTATCGAAGTCGGCAAAGGCTGCACCGCGCCCTACCCGTCTTAGCAAGATTCCGGGCCCGGACTCCAAGGAAACATCCTCAAACGTCCCGTTTCCGCGGTTGTGGTAGAGGATGCTTCGCTGGCGATAAGGTTCTTCTGGGTATTGTGATTCGACTTCGGGATAGACATGACCGTTGGCTTGGAAGATATCTGCCCAAGTATCATTATCGTAATCGAAAAACCCGCAACCCCAACCCATAAAATGCATGTTACGAGGTCCTATTGCCTGATAGAAGACATCGGTAAATGTACCGTCGCCGTTGTTGCGATAGAGATTTGGTGTGTCATCGATAAAATTGGTTTTGAAAATATCAAAAAGTCCGTCGTGGTTGAAATCTCCGGCTGATACTCCCATACCTGCCTCCTCAAATCCATTATTGCTGACCGCAACGCCAGCTTCCAAGCCAACTTCCTGAAATGTCCCGTCCTTGTTATTGAGGTAATACAAGCTAGGTGTGGAATCACACGCTACGTAGATGTCCGGCCATCCGCAGTTCCGGAAGTCTGCTGTCAGCACGGAAAATCCATAACCCCGATTTCCCCTGGTTATTCCGGCAAAGTCACTCACGTCCGTAAAAGTTCCGTCACGATTGTTATGGAAAAGACGATTTCGGGACAGAGGAAGGCCTTTCGGTCCGCAAAACACGGGAACCCCTTTCCATCGGCAATTCGCATCCGATCCCAGTGGCGGGGTGCGGTGAATGTCGAAATCCGCGTAATTGCTCACAAACAGATCCAACCACCCGTCACGGTCGTAATCCACAAACGCGCAACCCGTGCTATAGTTCCACTCGTCTTTCGTGGTTACGCCTGCGAGGTCAGTAACATCAGTAAAGTTCTTCCCGCGGTTGTTGTGGTACAAAACGTTTTTGCCGTAATAAGTCACGAACAAGTCGAGCCACCCATCGTTGTCGTAGTCGCCCGCGCATACACCTTGTCCCCACCCTGAATGAACTAACCCAGCTTTTCGGGTCACGTCGGTAAACGTCCCATCCCCGTTGTTGCGGTAAAGGTGATTTATCGGCTCTTCTCCAGGCGGGAAGCCTTCCAATCGGCTTCCGTTAACCATGAAGATATCCGCGTAGCCATCGTTGTTGTAATCGAAGAAGGCAATGCCGCTACCTGTGCTCTCGATGATGTATTGCTTGCTTCGGTCTCCTCCATTAAAATCCATGGCGGTTAATCCCGCCGCTTGTGCAACGTCAACAAATGCGACTTCCGTGCCAGCGATTGCCTTCGATGGAAGGAGTATAAGAGACCCAAGGGAAGTGAGGAAACTTCTGCGAGAAAAACAGAGCATCGTCTTTGAGAACCCCGGCGTTCGCGACCATTTATCACGCGAGGGAAGCTTGACCCCCGAGTAATACTAGGTTAAGTAGTTGTCGATCTCCCAGGCGGTGTCTGAGACTCTGGTGACATGATACCGCGAAGCTTGAAAGAGCTCGAGGCACGGTTGACGCTTTTCCTCGAAGAGTTGCTGCAACCGATGGGGCGTACCGAGCGGCGCCACGGGGCGCGCCTTTATGTTGAAGGGTTGCTGCTCGATGGCGAGCGCAAGCCGATTGAGCCGATGGCAAGCCGCATCCCAGGGGCGGACGTCCAAGCCTTGCGCCAGTTTGTGGGTCAGAGCCCCTGGGCGGTCGAGGAGGTCCAGCGTCGCTTGGCCCAGAAGGTGGGGAATCTTCTCAGTGACGCGGCAGTCAGGAGCGTTGACGAGACCTTGTTTCCCAAGGCCGGCCAGCATTCGGTCGGCGTGGCGCGACAGTACTCGGGCGCCCTGGGCGGGATTGCCAACTGCCAGGTGGCGGTGAGCCTGCACTGGTCCAGTGCCGAAACCAGTTGTCCGTTGCTGTGGTGGCTCTACCTGCCCAAGGAGTGGCTGGAAGACGGGGAGCGGGCCGAGGAAGGCAAGCTGACGCCGAGAACGGTCTATCGAACGAAGACGGTGTTGGCCCTGGAAGAGATCGACCAGGCTCTGGCTTGGAGCTTGCAGTCCTTGCCGGTGGTGGCGGATATGGCCTACGGCAATGATTTCAGTTTCCGGCAAGCGTTGCGAGAGCGCCATCTTCTGGGGGCGTTGGGGCCGCCCAAGAGTCTGGAGAAGGTGGCTCAGACATTGTCTTGCTCGGCTTGGCGTGGCGTGACGTGGCGGCAAGGCAGCCGGGGAACCCAACGTTCTCGCTTCGTCATGCGGCCCGTGTGGGCAGCGCACGGGTGGAGTGAGCAAGCTCACCCGCCACGATTGATGGAGTGGCCGCTGGTGGAATGGTCCGACAGCGAAAAACAGCCCACCAAGTACCGGCTGGCTCAACTGGGTTCGGAGACGCTGGGGATCGGCCGTTTTGTCCGCATCGCCAAAGCCCGCTGGCGGGTGGAGCAGGGCTATCGCGAATTGAAGGAGGAACTCGGCCTCGACCACTACGAAGGCCGCCAATGGCTCGGCTGGCATCATCACGTCTGCTTGGTGACCATGGCCGACGCCTTTCTCCGCTTCGAGCAGACGCGCCTTAAAAAAACCCTCTGGTGCGACCTGGAGCCTGCCGCGAGTCCGTCGGCAGCTTCTCGTCCGGCTCATTAGACTCCGTGGGCGTCGCACTGACCTACTCCCCATTGTTGGTCCAAATCATAATATGAGTTCGCGGGTCTGGGGTAGCTCTGGTTTCGGGAGGGCGAGGGGCGTGGGGGGAGACGCCCCTCG
>JAJYNF010000222.1:21481-30198 GCA_021786455.1 Acidobacteriota bacterium | reverse complement strand
GGCGGGCGCGACCACAAACTCAGGCTTGTCGGCAAAAGGCGGAATCCAGCCCTCCTTAAAAAAGATCTTGATCATGTCAGCCAAAACTTGCAGCAGGCCGAACGGCCCCACGCGATTCGGCCCGTACCGGTCCTGCCATAACGCGAGAAGCCTCCGTTCGAGCCAAATCAGCCCGGCCGCTAGATTTAGCGGAATGAAGATCACCAGAAAAAGAATGATCAGCGATTTGACAATCGGATTCATGCTCGAGATATTCCGCTCCAGGCTGGAAGCCCCGCGCCTTCGAGCGGCAAAATGCCTGCGGGAAGTCCAGCCAATCCTTTGGCGATTCCAGGCGCAATCCTGATCCGCAGGCGGTGAGTTGCCCCGCCGACGGTTACCGTGACTTCCACTCCCTCCGCGACTTGGAGCGCGCTTGCGTCTTCAGGGTTCAACATCACATAGGGCTCCGGCGAAAGCTCGGTGATCGCGGGCGCCAAGCAGCTCAACTCGTCCGTTCCAAAAATGTGATAAAGCGGAACCAGTAACCACTGCCCGGCCTTTGGCTCAAAGGAATTGGGCACGTCGGTGAAATAGGAACCATTCGCGCCCGTCGGAGGCTCAATCAATCGCACGCCCGGATCGCCTCCACGGAGCGGCCCGGCGATTTCCTCCTGAAACTTATTGAGCGATTGAATCGAGTTCCAGCCGGGCGACCAGAAAAACGGAATGAGCGGCGAGGGCGGCTGGTCTGGAGAGCCTTCCATGGTGAACGAAAGTGGAGAATCCGGATCCTCTGGCGGCTTGGGTTCGCTGACGGCGATGTTCGCCAACATTGCGGTCCGGCCACTGTACCGATGCGGGGCGCGAGGCACCTTGGCGCCGGCGATTCGGAAAGAGGCCGACGGCGCGGCTTGGGCCACGCCCGCGAGCTCCGGGATGGCGCTCGCAATCGAGGCCACCACGTCATCGAGGTTTTGCCAGGCGGCTGCTTCCCGTTGACCCGCGCCGAGCATGATTTCTCGCAGCCAACGCCAACTGGATTGAATGTCTCCACCCGGAACATAGACCTCAAAGAATCGCTGCGCCCGCCCCTCGCTCGAAACGAGCGTGCCGTCCGATTCCGCAAACGTTCCGGCGGGCAGCGCAAGTTCCGCCTTCTCGACCGTTGGAGTCGCCAACGAGTCGAGAACCACAACGTGTCTCACGCAACTCAAAAATTCTTCCACTTCCTGCGCCGGTGCCCGCCGGTAGAGGTCATTTTCAAGGATGACCACCGTATCCGCCGAGCCGCTCTTTACAGCCTTGAACGCCTCGGTCAGGCTTCCGCCGCCCAACAGAGCGACACCGAGCGTGTTGCATTCCGGGGCGGCCAGGCTCAGACTGGCGGTTCGTCCAGCGGCAAACAGAGCCCGTGCTACGTTCGCGGCGGCTTGAAGAACCGCCTCGGAGTTCATACTCGTTCCACTCACCACGAGTGGCCTCTCCGCCGACTTCAGAGCTTCGGCAATGCGCGCGGCAAGCGCTCGCTCAGCTTCCGAGAGGCCGGAGACCTCCGGCGCGCTCGCGCCCAGAGCGCGAGCCACCGCAAAACCCAATCTTGCGATATTGTCCGGAGCCGCACGGTAGGTTTCCGTTGCCACGTCATCAAGCCGCGTGGCAGCCGGCGTGGCAATATAGAGCGGGCCCTTCTGGTCCTGCGCAAGTTCTCGCACCGCGTGGTCGAGCCAGTGCGGGATTTTGAGTTGATCCGCCGCCCGCATCGGCTGCTGCCGAACAGATTGGCGCAGCGCCAGGGCCATGCGCGGAGCGACGTTCGTCACGTCTTCTCCAAGAACCAGCACCGCGTCCGCTTGTTCGATCTGTCGAAGCGAGGGCGAACGCGCCGGCCCGTGCCGAAGAATTTCGAGCGCCGCTGCCGTGAGCCGTTGGCCTGCGTTGGACAGTCCGGAATAAAATCGCTCAGGCCCGACGAGCGCCCGCAGCGCGAAATTCGATTCGAGCGAAGCGCGCGGCGAGCCGATGCCGATCACCTTCTTGTTGCCGCGCAGCACGCTCGCCAGATGTTCCATGGCGCGAGCCTTCGCGACCGGCTGCGGCTTGCCATCTTTGAGCAGCAGCGGTTGCCGCATCCGCTTCGGACTGTTCACAAACTCGTATCCGAAGCGCCCGCGGTCGCAGAGGAAGTAGCCGTTCACTTCGCCATTGTACCGGTTCACAATCCTTCGCAGCGTGCCATAACGCTCCCCAGGGCTGATGTTGCACCCGAGCCCGCAGTGGACGCACACCGAAGGCGCGTATTGCAGGTCCCACTTCCGCGTGTAGTGTCTCTTGACGGTCTTGTCGGTGAACACTCCGGTGGGGCAGATTTCATCAAGGTTCCCTGCGAATTCGTTCTGCAGAGTGCCATCTTCGTGGCGTCCGAAGTAAACCACGTTGCGGAGGCGGAAGGCGTCGAGGTCCGTCCCGCCTGCGTACTCGCGGTAATACCGCACGCAGCGGTAGCACTGGATGCAGCGGTTCATTTCATGATTGAGCAGCGGGCCGAGGTTTTGATTGCGGAAGGTTCGCTTGGGATAAATCGTCCGGCGGTAATCGTGCCCGGTCATCACCGTCATGTCTTGCAGGTGGCACTGACCGCCTTCATCGCACACCGGACAATCGTGCGGGTGATTCAGCATCAGCCCTTCGACGACGCCCTTCCGAAAAGCTACGGCCTCGGCGTCCGCAATCGAAATCCGCGTGCCCTCGATTGCCGGCGTCATGCAGGACATCACCAGCCGCCCTCGCGTGTCCTTCTCATCGCGAAATTGCTTTACTGCGCATTGCCGGCAAGCGCCCACCGAGCCGAGCGCCGGGTGCCAGCAAAAGTACGGCAGATTAAACCCGAGCGACAGGCAAGCGTGCAGAAGGCTCTGGCCGTCCTCGACTTCGTAAGCTTGGTTTTCAACAAAAATCTTCGTCAAAGCTATCTCCACGGACAATGCTGGGCCTGGATGTGACGGCCGAAATCTTCCCGGAAGTATTTGAGAGCGCTCTGGAGCGGCTCCACGGCTCCGGGCGCGAGGGCGCAAAACGTGTTTCCCGGCGCGCAGAACTTGCAGATGAACTCCAGCTTCTCCAGGTCGTCGGGTTTCCCACGCCCTTCCTCGATGCTGGTCAGGAGCTGTTCGGACCACGAAAGGCCGCTCCAGCAGGGCGTGCACCAGCCGCACGATTCCTGAGCGAAAAAGTGTTCCAGGTTCCTGACCATCCCTACCGGACACGTGCGGTCGTCCAAGACAATCATCGTCCCGGTCCCCAAGCGGCTCCCGGCCTTCTGTACCCCGCCAAAATCCATTTTCACGTCGAGGTGCTCGGCGGTCAAAAAGTCGGTCGAAGCCCCACCCGGCAAAACACCGCGAAACGCAAGCCCTTCCCGCATGCCGCCGGCGTGCTCCTCCAGCAGTTCGCGAATCGTGGTTCCCATGGGCAGTTCCCACAGCCCGGGCTGCTTGACCTTGCCGCTGACTCCATAGAGTTTGGTGCCCGAATCTTCACTCTTGCTGAGTTTCTTGAACCACTCCGGCCCGTTGTTGATGATGTGCGGAAGGTTCGAAAGCGTCTCCACGTTCTGCACAATCGTCGGCTTGCCGAAAAGACCGGAAACCTGGGGGAAAGGCGGCTTGGTGCGGGGATTGGCGCGCTTCCCTTCAAGAGCGTTCAGCAGGCCCGTTTCTTCTCCGCACATGTACCGTCCGCCGCTCGCGTGGACGTACATCTCCAAACTGAACGCGGAGCCTTGAATGTTCTTGCCGAGGTAGCCAGCTTCATAGGCTTCAGCGAGTGCCTTCTGCAGCCGTTCGATGGCGAGAATGTACTCACCGCGAATGAAAATGTACGCGACGTCCGCCGCAATCGCGTAAGCGGCGAGGATCATGCCCTCGATGAGCTGGTGCGGCGCCGATTCCAGCAGCAACCGGTCCTTGAACGTTCCGGGCTCCATTTCGTCGGCATTGGCGCAGAGATACTTCGGGCGCGGAGCGTTGGGGCCGGTCGGCACAAAACTCCACTTCATGCCCGTCGGAAAGCCGGCGCCGCCCCGCCCGCGCAGGTTGGACTGCTTGACGGTCTCGGTCACGTCCTTGGGCGCCATCCTGAGCGCCTTTCGGACGCTCTCGTAGCCGCCCGCCCGCTCATACGCCCGAGCGTCGAGCGGGACGCCGTCCGGCTGAATGTATCGCGTTAGGACTTTTTCCATCGAACCTTTTCGAAGCTAACTGCACTGCTCCAGAATCTTGTCAATCTTCTCGGCATCGAGATCGCGGTGGAGCTGCTGGTCCACCATCATCGCCGGGGCATGATCGCAGGTTCCCAAGCAGACGATCGGAAGCAGCGTGAATCGGCCGTCGGGCGTGGTCTCGCCCATGTTGATGCCAAGGCGCTTCGTCAGATGTTCCCGCACCCGGTCGTAACCCATGATCCAGCAGCTCACGCTGTCGCACACCATGATCACGTGCCGCCCCACCGGCTTGCGAAAAATCAGGTTGTAAAACGTCGCCACGCTGTCGAGATCATCCGCGGAAATTTCCAACAGCTCGGCGATATCGCGCAAAGCCTCATCGGACACCCAGCCGCGCCGCCGTTGCACGATCTTCATGGCATCAATCGAAACGGCCCGCTTGCTCGGGTAACGTTTCAGTTCTTCTTCGATCTCATGCCGTTCTTCTGCGCTGAGCAACCCTTCGAGCTCCTATCGGTCAATATCGGCCAAGACGTAATCCATGCTTCCCAGAATGGCGAGCAAGTCTGGAACCATCAGCCCTCGGCACATCACCGGCAGCGCCTGCATGTGAGGGAAAGAGGGCGCCCGCACGCGGGTGCGGTAAGACCACGTTCCGCCGTCGCTCACCACGTAATATCCGTTGTTGCCTTTGGTCGCCTCAATCGCGCCGAGCGCCTCGCCCGGCGGAATCACCGGTCCCCAACTCACGTTTAAGAAGTGCGTGATGAGCGTTTCGATGTCGTGCATCGTCCGCTCTTTGAGCGGCGGCGTCGCGAGGTGATGCTCGGAGGTGTAGGGTCCCTCCGGCATGTTGTTGACGCACTGCTCGATGATCCGCAGGCTTTGCCGCATCTCCGCGACGCGGACCACGGCGCGGTCGTAGCAATCCCCGCGCTGGGCCGTGGGAATATCGAACTCAAAATTCTCGTATCCCGAATACGGCTGCTTCTTGCGGAAGTCCCATTCCACCCCGCACGCGCGCAGCATCGGGCCGGTAATGCTCCAATCCATCGCCTCGTCAACGGTAATCTCGCCCACACCCACGGTCCGCGCTTTGAAGATGCGATTCTTCATCACCTCGCGGTCGTATTCGTCGAGCCGCCGTGGCAAATAGGCCACGAAGTCGCGGAACATCTTGTCCCAGCCTTTGGGCAAGTCCTGCGCCACACCGCCAATGCGAAACCAGACCGGGTGCATCCGAGCTCCGCAAACGGCCTCGATGATGTCGAACGCTCGCTCGCGGTCATTAAAGGTGTAGAACACCGGCGACATCTGCCCCAGGTCCTGCGCAAACGTTCCGTACCACACCAAGTGGCTGATGATCCGGAACAATTCCGCCATCATCACGCGAATCACCTGGGCGCGTGGCGGCACAGGAATTCCAGCCAGTTTTTCCACGGCTGTCAAATACGCCAGCTCGTTCATCACTCCGCCCAGGTAATCCACGCGGTCGGTATAAGGAATATACGTGTGCCAGGTCTGCCGCTCGCCCATCTTCTCGGCGCCCCGGTGGTGAAAACCGATTTCCGGCACGGCGTCCACGATCACTTCGCCGTCGAGCTGCAAAACCACGCGGATCACGCCGTGCGTCCCCGGATGCTGAGGGCCGACGTTGAGGAAAATGAAGTCGGAATCCTCCGACTCGCGCTTCATCCCCCAATCTTCGGGACGGAAGCGGAGCGCCTCCTGCTCGACATCCACTTTTTCCGGGGGCTGTGTGAACGGACCGATCTCGGTGGCCCGCGCCGGATGGTCCTTGCGCAGCGGATGGCCCACCCAGGTTTTCGGCATCAGAATCCGCTCGAGAAACGGATGCCCGTCAAACTTCACGCCAAACATGTCCCACGCTTCCCGCTCGTACCAGTTGGCGGAGGGCCAGATGTCGCTGGCGGTAGGAACGCTCGCGGCGTCTTCTTTCAGCGGAACCTTGATGCGAAGGTACTCGTTGCGGTCGAATGACAGCAGGTGATAAACGACGGTGAAATCGCTCGCCGGCTGCCCGTCCCGATGCTGGCGCATGCGCTCATCAATCGCCGTGAGGTCATAAAGCATCCGGTATGGCTCGGCGATGTCCGACTTGAGGTATCGGAGAAGGTCGTGAATTTTCAGCCGATCGGCCCAGAAGGTGAAGATCTCATCGCGGGTCGTTTGCGGCGTGACGGAATCTTCGCCGAAGCGCGCTCGCAGATCGTCCAAAATAGTTGCGTTCGCAATCATACGATCAGAGGAGACTCAGACTTCATCCGGCGGTCGTAGCTCAACCAGTTTTTGCCGTTGGGCGCGTTTCAGATCCCGCCCCGAGGGCATCGGCAGCCGCTCCACGCCTTGCGGACCGAGAACCCAGCTCAACGGCCGCTTCTCATTTCCCACGAGCTTCGAGAGCAGCACCACGCCTTCCAGGAAAGCGTCCGGGCGAGGCGGGCAGCCGGGAACGTAAACGTCCACTGGCAAGAACTTATCCACGCCCTGCACGACGCTGTAAATGTCGTACATTCCTCCGGAATTCGCGCACGAGCCCATGGAGATCACCCACCGCGGCTCCATCATCTGTTCGTAGAGCCGCTGGATGATCGGCGCCATTTTGATGAACGGCGTCCCGGCGATTACCATCAGATCAGCCTCACGGGGGGTGCCTCGGATGACTTCCGCGCCGAACCGCGCGATGTCATATCGGCTGGTGATGCTGGTAGCCATTTCCACAAAGCAGCAGGAAAGACCAAAGGCAAACGGCCAAATGGAATTCTTCCGCCCCCACGCCACTAAATCCTGTAGGCGCGACAGGATAACTGTTTTTTTGGCGTGCTCCTCCATGCCGCTTGCTTCTGCCGCGTGAGGAGGTGCCTCCGGTTTGCCGATTGTCCAGTTCATGGCGCCTCGCGTTTCAGGACCGTGAGCGGCGAGCCTTGGGAGCCCAATCGAGCGCGCCCAGCCGCCACAGATAGACCAGCGTTGCAGCCAAAATCACGATGAAGAACAAAATTTCAAGATAGCCGCTCCAGCCGAGCGTCAGAGCTGAAATGGCCCAGGCATATATGAAGACCGCTTCTAAATCGAAAATCACAAAAAACATCGCCGTGAGATAAAACTTGGCAGAAAAGCGGACTTGTGCTGACCCTTCTGAGACGATCCCGGCTTCATAGGGCGAACCTGTCGCGCGCTCGTGGTGCCTCTGTCCAAGCACGTAAGAGACACCCATCATCCCCGCGACAATCGCCAACGCAAGGAAAAAGTAAACAATGATGGGCCACATTTGCGCCATCTTAAACTGCCCTCAACCCCGCGTCATCCGCCGCCGTGCTCCCCCCCCCCGCCCGCTGCCGTGCTCTCTGTCAAAGCTCGCCCCTCCTTGCAGCTTCGCCAAGGTTCTCATTGGCTCCAAGGGGTATGCTGCCGCAAAAACGCCCAGCTCGTGAAATCTGAAATGATACCACAACTAGCCTTTCGCGGTGGCCCTAGAAAAGCATAGGGGTTGTGCCAAGCATTTGTCAGTTGAGGGGAACGAGAGGACAAGGCTTCGAACCGATCCGTTCCGCAGCGCGCGATCCAGAGGCGCAATTTCAGCAGGCGGTGAGCGCCGCGCCGGGTCCAGCGCATCCCCCGGCGATTGAACCTTCGGCCAATCACCGTCTCGATGTTTTTCTCCATCGCTCCCGTGCCGCGTGTGAGCAGAGGGCGGACAGCGGGCGAGACGAAGGGGCGCAGCCGGTGGAATCCCGCCAAGCGGGATCCCTCTCTTTCCCCCGCGCTTGGAAATCCGGCCTCCAAGCGCCGCATTCCCACATTCCCACAGCGCCGACGACGGCTCTCACATCTCAACGGCCAAAAACTTTACGCTTCCAAGCATAGAACGTATCGCGTCGAGCACAAGCCGACCTCAAACCGGCGGGGCGTTCGAAGAGGACGAGATCGCCCTCGTGGCCTGCCGTGCCGCCTCGCGCCCGCTGCGGATGCAGTCGGAAATTCCAATTCCCGAGTACGTGTTTCCTGCCAGGAAAATGCCCCGCTCAGGGGACAGCCGATCCAGAATCCGCTGCGCACGTTTTCGATGTCCGATCGTATATTGAGGCAAGGCCTCGGGCCAACGGAAGACGCGCGTGAAAATCGGCTGTTCATTCAATCCCAGAATCTCTTTCAGCTCGCCCAGCACGATGGCCACAAGCTCGTCGTCGCTCAGGCACACAGCCTTGGGGTCCCGCATCCCGCCTAGAAAACACCGCAACAGCGCTTTACCCTCCGGCGCGCGCCCCGGGAACTTCCTGTGGACGAACGTGCAGGCAAGCGTCCTTCGATTTTCTCGCCTGGGCACGAGGAACCCGAAGCCCGGCGGCAAAGCCACCCTGCTCGCATAAGCGAGCGAGACGGTGACTGCCGAACTGTACGGGAGCGCGACCAGTTCCTCGGCCGCGGGCTCGATCGGCTTCAGCAAGCGTGCGACTTCACGGCCCGGCAAGGCCAGGATCACCGCATCCGCCTC
>JAJYNF010000222.1:0-21471 GCA_021786455.1 Acidobacteriota bacterium | reverse complement strand
AACGAAGCGACCTTTTTCGTTTTCGATACGCGCGATGGCCACTACTTTTCGCCCCAACAGAACCTTGGACGGCTCAAGTTTCGCCACGATGCCGCGCGCCAATTGCTCAAGCCCTCCCTGAAGCGTGGTGAATAGCGGCCGAGCCTTTACTTGCCCTTTGGCCACTGCCTGCGGCCTCCTTCTCGCCGCCCAGGCGGCCCGTATCACGCTGCCATGCCTTTGTTCCATCTCCCAAAAACGCGGGAGGGTCGCCTGCACGCTGAGGGTTTCGCTATCGCCGCCATACACACCGGCCAGCAAGGGGTCAGCAATATTTTCGAGCACCGCCTTGCCGAAGTGTCGCCGCACAAAGCTTGCCACGCTCTCGTCCTGGTCCGGATTTTCGGCGACGCTCGGCCGGCGAAAGCAATCCCGCGCCATCACCCAATAACTTGCGAAAGGAATCAGTGGCGACCTGAGAGTGGGCCAAAGGCGGGTAGGAATCATGAGCATCGTTCCGTCCGGCAGCGGCACGAGCCGTCCGCGATTGAGAATATAAGTATGGCGTTCGCTGTCGTTCGAACCGACCAGCGCTTCGCCGAGGCCCAACTTTCGAGCCAGTTCCGCAGCCTCTGGCTTCTCGCTAAGAAAGCTATCGGGCCCGCCTTCGATAACAAAGCCGTCTCGGCGCTCTGTCCGAATCAGGCCGCCGAGGCGCGGGCTCCCCTCAATGAGCAACTCGTTAATTCGAGCACCGTCTTGTCGTGCCCGAGCTAGCTCGTAGGCCGCCGCCAGCCCAGAAATTCCTCCACCCACAACCACGATCCGACCGCGCTTCTCAATCATGATCCTAGCTTACCGCCTTGCTTCGGTTCGGTCACTATTCGTCTCCCATTTGCGTTGGCCAGCCCGCCGTTCTCCGCTAACTCGCTTAAAGTAATATGCCGGATCAGTTTGTCAAACCTTCCTGGGACCAGCCCAGGTTCTTCGTGCTGGTCAATGAATCTCGCCGGGAGATGGCTTTTGTGCCGTATCTTTCTTCGTTGGACTTTGGAGTGACGGCGGTATTACACTACGCCTCTGTTATTCACTTTAATGTTCAGAGAGGGATAAAGATGGCGCGCATGGAATCGTTTCGAAGCAAAGCCGGGCGCACAGTCTGTTGGGTAATCCTGACCATGACCCTCGCGGTCGCGGTAGCCCAAGCACAAACCGTAAAACTGGCGGCGACACCACCCATGGGCTGGAACAGTTGGAATTATTTTCAGGGGAGAGTCAGCGACGCCGTCATCCGCGCGCAAGCCAAGGCGATGGCGACGAACGGCATGAAGGCTGCCGGCTACACTTACGTCAACATTGACGACACCTGGGAAGGAAAGCGCGACGCCAAGGGCTTCATTCATCCCAATAGCAAATTCCCGAACATGAAGGCGCTCGCCGATTATGTCCACAGCCTGGGGCTGAAACTGGGTATTTATTCCTCGCCCGGCCCCAAAACCTGCGCTGGCTACACAGGCAGTTACGGTCACGTGCAACAGGACGCCGACACCTATGCTCGGTGGGGCATTGATTACCTGAAGTATGACTGGTGTAGCGCCCGTGAAGTGTATCCTCTCTCGGCCATGCCGAGGGTTTACAAGCAGATGCACGACGCGCTGGTGAGAACCGGACGGCCCATCGTTTTTAGCCTTTGTCAATACGGAATGGACCGCGTTTGGCAGTGGGGCCCGTCGGTCGGCGCGAACCTTTGGCGAACCACAGGAGACATTCAGCCGAATTTTACGCGGATGGTCTTTATCGGCTTCGGGCAGGATGGTTTGGGAAAATACGCCGGCCCGGGCCATTGGAATGATCCCGACATGCTGGAAGTTGGCAACGGCCGGATGAGCATAGAGGAAGACAAATTTCACATGAGCCTCTGGTGCCTTCTGGCTGCCCCGCTCATCGCTGGCAATGACTTGACCCACATGTCTCCTCAGATTCTCTCGATTTTGACCAACAAGGAAGTGATCGCGCTCGACCAGGACCCCAAGGGAGTTGAGGGCTATCGGGTGAGCCAACAAGGCCCGCTTCAAGTCTGGGCCAAGCCACTGGCCGACGGAAGCTATGGCGTGGGGCTTTTTAATGCGGGTGAATCCGCCATGCCGGTAACGGTTAAGTTTAGCGATTGGGGTCTCGGCCCTTCGGTGACCGTGCGGGACCTCTGGAAGCATAAGAACCTTGGAACCTTCCACGGCAGCTTCACGGCGCAAGTTCCTCGTCACGGCGTGGTCTTAGTTAGGGTAAAATCAAAATAGGTTGGAGTAAGACCGGCGGCACGCTCGGCCTCACTTCCAGCCCTTTCTATAAAATAGCAGCGGGGACGCGGATGAAGATCAATCTTGATCTTGATGCGACGTTGATGGGAAAACCCCTGGCGGGCAATTGCGTGCATCGGTGGCAGGACGTGCAGAGCCCGTTTCTGCTGGCTCAGCTTTGCACGAGCTGCAAACTCTTTCGTTATAAAGTGGCCTTGATGTCGGATTGGGAATACCGTGCCCCCATCCCACGCCTATCCATGAGCGAGGAGTGAACAGCATCACGGTCCTGGCCAGCAACGGCGCGCACTCTCCTCTTCATAGCGTGGCCTGCCCCATTCGCCGAGGGCACTGATCATTGCCCGTTGTCCGGCGGGCGTCGGCAAATTCCGCAGAACGCTATGCGTATCGCTGCCCCTGACTCAGGAAGGGAGCCAGGGGATCCTCACCAACTTGAGCCTGCCCCAACGTTCTGTGTTCTCACGGCTCTTCCGGCCCAAAACTGGAACCGGCCAGGCTGTGCACAACCCGTTGCCGCAACCAACGAGGCGGGAGGAAGCCAGCAAATGATTATCCCGAATTCAGTCAAAGCGTGCGTCGGAAGAGCAGCGTCGCTGAGGTCATCATCGCCGCCGAAAAAACCACGAGAAAGAGCAAATCGCCGCCGATCGCGCCGAATCCGGTGTTTTTCAGAAGCAGCGACTTGAAGGCATGTACCGCATAGGTGAATGGATCCACTTGGGTGATCACCCGCATCCATGCTGGAAATCCCTGGATGGGATAGACCGCGCCGCTAGGGAAAAAGAGCAGCGTATTGAGGACTCCGAACGTCGCTCGCGGAACCAGTGGGTCGTCCACCCGCACCATCATTAGGAACATCATGCTGATGAGCGCGAGCGCGGTCACAACCGTCACAACGGTCAGTCGAAGAATCCGCCCCGGATCCAGCGGATGGGGGATGCCGGCCAACAAGGAGCCGAAGATGCTCAAAACCAATCCGGCCATGACCGCCTTGGTTGCTCCCGACAAATTAAAGCCCATGATGAGTTCGAACTTAGTAATGGGCGTGACCAGGTAGCCCTCGTGCAGGCCGCGGGCTTTGTCGTCAATATAAATAATGCCGCCTCCGATCATAGCGGAAACAAAAATCGCCAATACCACCGAACCCGCCAGCAGGTACTGGATGTAAGGAACGTAGGGGTAAAGCTCAACCACGTCCAGCGTGGCTTGCGGGGTTACGCGACTGGTTACGCGCGGCCCGTTGTAGTCCTGCACCAATAGGTCGAGTTCCCCCTGGAGGGCGCTGGCCACAAATTGATCCGTGTTGTCTTCAATCAGCGCGATTTTGGGAGACGTATTTTCAAGGACGTCGCGGGAGAAGTTCGGCGGAATATTAATCACCCCATTGATGCGGCCGTCGCGTAGGTCTCGAAGGGCTTTTCTCATGTCGGTGTAATCCACCGTTTCAAACGTCCTGGCATTGGCGGCCACCGCGCCAAACATTTCCCGCAGCCGGATGGCAGAAAGTCCCTGATCCTGGTCCACAACCCCCAACTTGAGATTCTTCAGCTTTCCGCCAAAGGCATAGCCCAGCACCAACAATTGCACCAGCGGAAAGACCATCGAGACGAACATCAGGGCAGGGCTACGGAAAAACTTCCTGAGATCGCGCTCAATGAGGGCCAGGATACGATTCATAAATCAAGACTCGCGCTCGCCGCCTGAGCAGAGCTTCCTGCGCAAACCGAGGCCCGCAAATCCCGGCGGATACTCCAGACGCCCTTCGAGAGTTGCGCGACGCGATGCCGTTGGGTGAGAGTTTGTTTCATGAATTTGCGCTATTTGAAGCTTAGAAGCCTCCGCCTCTCCGGTATAGATGGCTGATGTCCAACCTCGCGTCCTGAAGCTCGTCCCGCAATTGCGCCCCGGTATAATGAGTGAAAACGTCGTCGAGGGTCGTGCTCTTCACCGACAGCGAAGCGACCTCGATGCCCGCGCGCTGAGCGGCCTCCGTCAGGGCGACCATGGTGCGGGGTCCGTTGTGGGAAGCGATTCGGAAAACGCCGTCATGCCGCTCCACGCTCGCCACCTCCGGAAGCTTTTCAAGTGCTTCATTCCATCCCACCGGAACGGAAGAAAAGCTCACCTCCACAAAACTGGCCGCCGGAATCGAGGCCTTAAGCTTCAAGGGCGAGTCGAGCGCCGCAAGCTTGCCATGGTCCACAATCGCGATTCGGTCGCACAGCTTGTCGGCTTCATCCATGTAGTGGGTGGTCAAAAGGATGGTCAGGTCTCGGTCGCGTTTGATGCGGACGAGCATATCCCAAACCGCCATGCGTGAAGTCGGATCGAGGCCCGTTGTAGGCTCGTCCAGAAAAAAGGTCTTGGGCTCGTGGACCAAGCCGCGGGCGATCTCCAGCCGCCGCCGCATTCCGCCGGAAAGATTCTTGACCGGTTTATTCGCCCATGGCGCCAGTTCGACCGCGGCCAACAACTCTTTGACAATGGCCGAGCGGCGCTCCCGCGGAACGCCATAAAGCTTGGCGAAAATTATCAAATTTTCGGCCAGGGTCAACTCCAGATCGGCGGTGGTCGCCTGGGGAATCACTCCGATGCACCGGCGAACCTCATTGGGTTGCCGCACGACATCAAACCCATTGACGAATGCCACGCCGTCGGTGGGCGGAATAAGGGTCGTCAGCATGCGAATCAGCGTGGATTTCCCCGCCCCGTTCGGGCCGAGCAGGCCAAAGATTTCGCCTTCTTCCACTTGAAAGCTCAGCGAATCCACCGCGGTGAAGCCGTTAGAGCGTTTGGTCAGGTTTTGGACTTGAACCGCCGCCATTGTGTCCACCTGCTCCGCGTGGAAGGGTCACGCGCATGCCGTATGAGGCTCAACCGCTGAAGGGCAGTTGCACATACGCTGTCAACCCTGGAGCCAGCCGCCGATCCTGGTTGCTCACTCGCAGCCGAATTTCAAACGTTTTGATGTCGCGCTTGGTGCGGCTTACGTCGCGCTGCGTGGCGTACTCCGCGTCCACACCACGGAAGAAGACCGTGCCGGTCCGTACGAATCCGCCCGGAAAATGGATCGGGAATTTTTCTCCCAGGCGAATCCGGCCAATATAGGTTTCTTCGACATCCGCGCGAACCCAAAGATCGTTGGGATTGTATAGCACCAGGACGGGCTGGCCGGGCGTGACCACCTCACCCGGAAGCGCGGCGCGCAGGGAAATCAAGCCGGCGATCGGCGCGCGCACCTCTGTATAGCCGAGCT
Organism: Acidobacteriota bacterium; assembly: GCA_021786455.1. GTDB lineage: Bacteria > Acidobacteriota > Terriglobia > UBA7540 > UBA7540 > JAKCCV01. The sequence continues at coordinate 15,918 of JAJYNF010000222.1, read as the reverse complement.
GAACCTTCGCCATCTCATTCTGGGCTCGCGCCGCCGCGAGCTGATGCTCGCTGGCCAAGAGCTGCCGTTCCCGCATGGCCACCTGCACCGCGTTCGCCTCTGCCAGGGCCAGAGCGGCTCGCTGCGCCTGAACCTGCTTCGCGAGCGACTCAACCTGCGCCTCGGCCGCCAAGTAGGTGGCCCGCGCTTGATCGTCTTCCTGGACCGAGCTGATCCCTTGCCGGAAGAGGGCGTGAGTTCGCTGATAACTGAGCCGGTCCAAATCGCGATTTGCCGCGGCCTGCTTGTCCTGGGCCACCGCCGCGGCGAGGGCCGCTTTAGCTTGGGCGATTTGGTCGCGCGTTTGCAGTTCCTGGAACTTCAAGTTCGCTTCGGCAACGTCCACCTGCGCGGCGGTGCTTTTCATGGCGGAGGCGTAATAAGCCTGGTTGGCCCGCAACTCCTGCGGGGCAATGAGCGCAAGTAGCTGCCCCCTGGTTACCGAGTCGCCGGTTTCCACCGCCATCCGGGCAATGCGCCCTTGAACTTGCGAGCTCACCACGATTTCGTCGGTGGTCACGATTCCCGTCAGCACCATGCCCTTCCACCGAACCCGCGTGAAGAAATAGACCAATCCGCTTGCGACCGCGACACCCAGCAACACCACGGCGAAGGCTTTGCGGTTCATTCGACGCGCTCCTCGGGATGACGAAACAAACCGAAGCGAACTAAATCCAAGACGGCACTCTTCCGCTCCGCCAGCCGCTTCTCGTCATACGGGTCAAACCCTCCAACCACCCGAATGAGCGGGGCAGCAGCGAAATAATGCACGGTCAGGCTGATCAACGACATCAACGTGTGTCCCCCATCCACCGCCCGCAATTCGCCTTCGCGCACGCCCTGTTCGATCAACTCCACCAGCCGACGCATCACCGGCCACGCCCATCGCCGCCGTAGGCGGTTTAACGCTGGCCCTCCCGTCAGCATGGTGCGTTGAAGCAAAATGGGGAAGAATCGGTGGGCGCTCACAAAGTCAAAATGCATGCTGACATAGGAGAGCAGTCGGGCGCGCGCGCTACCGCTCGCCTTCAAAATTTCCAATGCCTGGGTCTCAAATTCCTTGAGGTGCTCCTCGATGACCGCCAAATAAAGCGCGTCCTTGCTCCTAAAGTAGTAATAGAGCAACGCCTTATTCACCCCCGCGCGCCGGGCGATCGCTTCCGTCCGCGCGCCCGCCAACCCTTTTTCGGCGAAGATCCGCTCTGCGGCGCGTAGGATGGCGGCTCGCGACATGGACGCGACAGGAGGGTTCCGTCGGGTGGAGCGAAGGGCTTGGCGAGCTGGAGCCATATTTAACTAACCAGATAGTTAATTTATACGCTTGCCCAAGGGGAACTGTCAACACGAAAAACAGCCCTTAGACACCCCTGGCGCCGCAGCCTCAGATTTGTGGCGTGATACGCCCAAGGTCAACTATGTAGGGTGTAGGCGCGACGGATTCGGTCGCGGTGGCGCTCAAACGCCAATTCGATCAGGCGGTCGAGAAGTTTCCGGTAAGCAAGCCCGCTCGCTTCCCAGAGCTTTGGATACATGCTGATGGAAGTGAATCCCGGAATGGTGTTGATCTCGTTAACGAAGATCCGCCGCGTTTTGCGGTCGAGGAGGAAATCCACGCGCGCCATGCCGGCGGCGTCAACAGCCTGAAAGGCCCGGACGGCCAGCTCCCGCACCTGGCGCGTCTGTTTTGGGGAAAGCGGGGCGGGAATGATCAGCTCGGAGCCCTCCTTGAGGTATTTGGCCTCGTAGTCGTAGAACTCATTCACCGGAACGACTTCGCCGGGGACCGAAGCTCGGGGGTGCTCGTTGCCCAGCACGGAACACTCGATTTCGCGCGCGTCGAGCCCCTGCTCAACGACGATTTTGCGGTCATACTTCGCCGCCAGGTTCATTGCCGCCCGCAGCTCCTTCGCATTGCGAGCTTTGCTGATTCCCACCGAAGAGCCCGAATTGGCCGGCTTGACGAAGGCGGGATAGCGAAGTTTTTTTTTAATTCGCCGGCTTACGCTCTCGGGCGAGCGCTCCCACTCGCGGCGAAGCACGCACACCCACTTCACTACGGGCAGTCCCGCGTCGCGGAACAGGCGCTTCATAACGTCCTTGTCCATTCCCACCGCGGACGCTAGCACGCCCGCCCCAACGTAGGGGACATTCGCCAGCTCGAACAGCCCTTGAACGGTTCCGTCCTCGCCAAAGGTTCCGTGGAGCACGGGGAACATCACGTCCACTTGAGGGCCCGCGGGTTGAGTCCGCTTCTGATCCACCGGCACGAGATTGGGCCCGGTGGGATCGGCAGAAGGCAAGACAGGCGTGCCCCGTTCAAGCACTTCATGGAGTCGCTGGGAGGCACTCGAACCAACTCGCCATTGGCCGTGGCGCGTGATGCCGATCGGAGTTACCTGGTATTTTTTTGGATTGAGCGCCTTCAACACCGAGCTGGCCGAGGCGAGCGAGACTTCGTGCTCTCCTGAGCGTCCGCCGAACAGCAGTCCGACGCGAATCTTTTTGCTCAAAGGATTTTCTTCCCCAATGCGGAGGCCGCCAGGCCGACGCCCAGAATGGCCGTTTTGTTCAACACATCTATGATGGGGTTGATTTCCACAATTTCAAGCCCCAGCATTTTTTTGCTGTCCGAGATCATCTCCATGGCCAGGTGCGCTTCGCGGAACGTGACGCCGCCGCGCACCGGCGTGCCGACGCCGGGCGCTTCGTCGGGATCCACTACGTCCATATCCAAGGAAACGACGAAACCGGCCGTCCCTTCCGTCGCGAACGCCACGCTACGCTCCAGAACCGCCCTCATGCCGTGCTCGTCAATATCGCGCATGGTGAAGACGTGCACGCCGGACTGTTTGACCGTGCGCCGCTCGCGCGAGTCGAGATCGCGCGCCCCGATCAGCACGCAATTCTCCGGGCGCATTTTGGGCGAAAAACCAAAGATTTTGACTAAGGGTTCCGGGCCGAACCCCAACGTCGCGGCGAAGGGCATGCCGTGGATGTTGCCGCTGGGGCTGGTTTCGGGCGTATTCATGTCGGCGTGCGCGTCAATCCAGAGCAGTCCAACTCTTTGGTCACGGTCATGGAAGAATTTGGCCACGCCCGCCTGCGTGCCGATGGCCATCGAGTGATCTCCGCCCAGCGATAGAGGAAGACTTTCCGATTCCAGCGTCTGGTAGATTCGATGCGCGATTTCCTGACAGGTCTCCGCAATTTCGGTAAGGTATTTGGCGCGCCGGTCGCCATAATGTTGTTCCTCAGGATTCTTGACGTGGATGTTTCCGGCATCCTCGACCTGGTGACCAAGGCCCTTGAGGGCAGAATTCAGACCCGCCGCGCGCATGGCGGACGGCCCCATGTCCACGCCACGCCGTTCCTGGCCGAGGTCAAGCGGAACACCTAAAATCCGAATTTTCACAGCCTGACTCGTTTCATCTGGGCGAAATTCGCCGACCAAATTTCATAGCGCGGCCCGATACTCCCCATTGAAAAGTACTTTATCGGTACACTTCTCTGCGGCGCGCCACGCGCAATACCAGCACGACCGACCGTTCATCCTGAATCTGGCCCGCGGCCGGGTAATCGCCCACTCGGTAACGCCAGAGGTCGCCCTTGTCCCCTTTAAGAGCCTTCCCCATCCGCCGAGGGTTTTCAGGGCCGGCTACGTGCTCCTGAAGGAACCGTATAATCCTCGTCTGCGTTTGCGGGTCGAGTTTTTTCAACTCACTGAAGGCCCGCGGGTCGAAGTTAACGCTCCAAGCCAAGTCGCCTCACAACCTCGTCCAACGGGATCGGAGGGCGGCTTTTCTCCAGTCTGGAAATCGCAATCAGGTAATCTTCCTGCTCGTCCAGGAACTCGCTGATGGCTCTGGTGGCGTAATAGGATTTCGCTCGCCGGGTACGCTTCGAAAGCTTGTTAAGCCGCGCTTCCAATTTCCGGGGCAACCTTACGGTTAGCATGACGCTGTCTCCGTCGTGAAATACATGTAATACATTCTACCATCATTCAACTCCTCTTTCTAAAAGCCCTGGCAGTACTTCGTAATCCGTTTACGGTGTCAAGCGGTAGAGCATCCGCGGAAAGGGAATGGTTTCGCGGACGTGATCGAGGCCGCAAATCCAGGCGACGACCCGCTCGATGCCCATGCCAAAGCCCGCGTGCGGGACGCTGCCGTAGCGGCGCAAGTCGAGGTACCATTCGAAGGCTTCCCGAGGCAGTTTCTGCTCGTCAATGCGGCGCAAAAGCAATTGTTCATCTGCGGCGCGCTCGCCCCCGCCGATGATTTCGCCGTAACCTTCAGGAGCCAGCATATCCACGCACAGGGCCACTTCCGGCCGCGCGGGGTCCGGCTCCATGTAAAACGCCTTGACCTGGCTCGGATAGCGGTGAACGAGAACCGGCCGATCAAAGCTTTCCGAAAGAAGCGTCTCATCCGTGCCACCGAAGTCGGAACCCCAGGCGATCTCGCTTCCCTTCTCCTTCAGCAATTTCACCGCATCGTCGTAAGACATGCGTGGGAACGGCGGCGCGCACGCTTCGAGCTTCGATAAATCCCGCTCGAGGATTTTAAGCTCTTCGCGGCGGCGCTCGAGCACACGAGCGACGACGAACGAAACCAACCCTTCCGCCAGCGCCATGATGTCATCGAGCTGGGCGAAAGCAACCTCCGGCTCAACCATCCAGAACTCCGTCAGATGGCGGCGCGTCTTCGATTTTTCGGCGCGGAACGTGGGGCCGAAGCAGTAAGTCTTGCCCACCGCCATGGCTGCGGCTTCGTTATAAAGCTGGCCGGACTGTGTGAGATAAGCCTTCTCGTCGAAGTAATCCACATCGAAAAGCGTCGTCGTACCTTCGCAGGCGCTGGGTGTCAGAATGGGCGTATCCACGAGCGTGAACCCGCAGTCGTCGAAAAAATCGCGGCAGGCTCGGATGATCTCATGACGAATGCCGAGAATAGCCCGTTGCCGAGTGGAACGCAGCCACAGGTGGCGGTGGTCCATGAGGAATTCGACGCCGTGCTCTTTGGGAGTGATGGGATACGGGCGCGTGACCGGAACGCTCTGGATGACCTCCAGGTCGGCGACGTCCAATTCATATCCGCTGGGCGCCCGCTTTTCTTTCCGCACCCTGCCCCGCGCTCGCAAGGACGATTCCTGAGTGAGCGCACGAACCCGCTCGAAAATCTCCGGTGTGACCGCGCTTTTGACGACCACACCTTGAAGGATGCCGGTGCCGTCGCGCAGCAAGGGAAAAAGGATTTTGCCGCTTTCGCGCAGGTTGTAAAGCCACCCTTGAATGAGAACTTCCTGGCCTTCAAATTGGGCGATGTTTCGAACTTCAACGACCGGTGTCATGGTGGGGTCCAGAAAAGGATTTACGGAGCAAGAATGTCAAAGGGAGCCGTCAGAAAGCCGACCGGTCAGCGGGCACGCCACTTGAAAGCCTGGTCGACCGGGCTTCTCTTGATTCTGATCTCAAGCTCACTCGATTGCCTCAAACTTTTGCCGTACTTCCTTGAGACGCGCCAGAATGCTCATCGGCGGCTCGTAGCTGCGCAATTCGAACAGAACCGGAAACCGATTGTCCGCGCTCCGAAAATCGCGCACGGTTTCCGCCCAGTCAATCGTTCCCTCGAAGGGGACGAGGTGATCGTCTTTTTCACCTCGATTGTCGTGGACATGAGTTGAGGCGATGTGGTCCTTCAGGGCCTCGAAGGCTGCGTGGACGCCGCCCGTCATTTGCGCGTGACCCGTGTCGAAGCAAATCCCAAGGTCCATCCGCGTGTAGCGGATAAATTGAAGCAGCCGTTCGGGCGCGGTCAGTTCGCTCGGAATGTTCTCGAGGAGGATGGTCACGCCGAGGTCTTTGGCGAAAATATTCAAGTGCTCAAGCGAGGTGAAGGCCGCGTCGAACTTTTCGATTTCAAATTCTTCGCCGGGCAAACCCATATGGAGGACCAAGTAACGAAAGGGCAACTTTTCCGCCACAGCGACGGCCCGTTTGATCTCCTCCATCGAATCAATTCGGTGGCGACGCTCAAGAGACGCTACGGAAATCTCCAGGCCGCCGGAGCGGCCCCAATCCGTATCGGAAAATAAAGGGGCATGAACGGAATGAAGCGAGATTCCATGATCCTTGAACCACTGCGCGATGTCGCCGACGTGGTTCGCGTCGTAATAGTCAAAGTGCTGGCGCGCGGCGAAAATCTCTATCGTCCTGAACCCTGCGGCAAGCGTCTGGTCCAGAACGTGAGAGGAAAGCCTTTCGTTGACGAAAAGGTGCGTGGACAAGGCGAAATCCATCAGTAGCCTACCACCTTTCCGTTGCTGCGGGGATCGGCCGCGCCAAATTTCCAACCGGTTTTGGGATCCACTTCGATGGCTTCACACTCACCCATGGGACCTCGGAAAGCGATTTTATATCCTGCGGCTCGTAACCGCGCAATCGTGTCCGCGGAGAAACCCCAGCGTTCCATGTAAAGCTTATCGGGCATCCACTGGTCATGGAAGCGCGGCGCGGTGACCGCCTCGCGTATATCCATCTTATAGACGAGCACGTTTAGCAGCACTTGCAGGACCGTGTTCATTATCGTGGAGCCTCCGGGCGAGCCCAGGACCACTCGCAGGTTGCCCTTTCGGGTTACGATGGTCGGCGTCATGCACGACAGGGGGCGTTTGCCCGGAGCAATAGCATTGGCCCGGCTCTGAATGAGTCCGTACATATTGGGGGCGCCAGGCTTTGAGGTAAAATCGTCCATTTCATCGTTCAATAGGAATCCAGCTTTCAGCACGGTGACTCCGCTGCCGTAACCGTTGTTAAGAGTGTAAGTATTCGAGACGGCGTTACCTTGACTGTCCACCACGGAAATCTGAGTTGTGTCGGGATGTTCATACGGAAACGGGTTGCCGGCGCCGATGGGAGCATCGGGCGGCGAGCGCAAGATTTCCCGGCGAAGCTTGGCAGCGTAGGCGGTACTGGTCAGCCCCGCGATCGGCACGGAAACGAAGTCCGTGTCACCCATGTAAGCGGCTCGGTCAGCGTAAGCCCGGCGCATGGCCTCAGCAATTAGATGAATGGAATGATAGGAGTTCGGCGGTCCCAGATCGAGCGGCTCAAGAATGTTCAGCATTTCGATGAGGGCCACGCCGCCGGAACTCGGTGAGGGAGCCGTGAGGATCGTGTAACCTCGGAAGTCTCCCCGCAGAGGCTTGCGCTCGATGGCATGGTAATTCGCCAAATCCTTGAGCGTGATGATGCCATGGTATTTTTGCATCGTGGCGACAATATCTCGGGCAATCGCGCCGCGATAGAAAGCCGATGGGCCGTCGTCTGCAATCATCTGCAGAGTCGCGGCCAGCAAAGGCTGCCGAAAAATCTCTCCGGGCTGGTACAGATTCCCGTTTCGCAGATAAATGCGCCGAGTTTCGCTGAACTTAGCGAGAAGCTTGGCGTGAAGTCTTAAGGATCGGCTGAGCCAATAACTGACTGGAAAGCCCTTTGAGGCCAATCGAATGGCCGGCTGCATAACTCTTTTCAGTCCCAGCCGCCCGTACTCTCGCTCAGCCAAAGCCAGCCCCGCCACCGTTCCGGGCACGCCAACGGAGAGCGCCCCGACGGTGGAAAGTCCTGGGACGACGTTTCCCTTGGCGTTGAGGTACATGTTCTGGGTCGCAGCGCCCGGCGCTTCTTCCCGATAATCTATAAACGTCGAATGGCCGCTGGCCAGCCGAATGAGCATGAAGCCGCCGCCACCCAAGTTGCCCGCGAAGGGATGGGTGACTGCTAAGACAAACGCAACGGCCACGGTTGCATCTACGGCATTTCCGCCTTCTTTTAATATTTCGAGGCCGGCTTTCGAAGCCAGCGGCTCACCGGAAACGACCATTCCGTGTCGCCCTGCAACGCTCGTAAAGGCCGCCCTCAAGCCAGGCGCTGTAGCGAACGTCAACCCGCCGGCAATCGCCGTGAAGGCCCAGACGTTAAGCTTTCTCTGTGACCAGGAGAACACAAAACCTCATTCCGACGGCCTCACTGATGGACCGCGCGGTACCAGGGTCGGTAGTCAATCGGCTGCGCAAGCGCCGATCATGCTCGCGTCCCTGCCGGAGCATTCAATTTAGGTGAAAGGCTTCGTAGCGTCAAGCACACTCTGACCTGTGAAGGCGAGCCATCGTTGGTAAAAATGCCGTGTTGACGTGCCGTTATTCAGCAGCAGGCATGTGCCCTGCCTCCTGCGAAGACAACCGGGCCGCTTCGGCCAAGGCGTATTCGAACCCTTTGTCGAAAGCGACGGTATTGAGGGTTTGTGTCCCTGTCGGTACCGACACGGCGATGGATTGACGGAGGGCTTCGGGTTTAACCAGATTCGTTAACCCAACCAAAAGTCCAACCATCACCATATTGAGCACCAGCTTCCGCCCCAACGCTTCGGCCATGCGGGTCCCTGGTATGCCGTAGGCGCGTAAGTCACCGCGAAGGTCGTCCGTCTGAACCAAATCTTGTTCGTAAATTAGGAGGCCGTTCGGTTCGAGGTCGCCGACGAATCGGACATAAGCTTCCTGGGACATGGCAACCAAGATATCGAGGCGTGTCAGATAGGGATACAGAACGGGAGAGGGTGAGACAATAAGCTGGACGCTGGCTGCGCTGCCACGCGCCTCTGGACCAAAACTTTGAGTCAGCGTGACGTATTGCGTGTCAAAGAGGGTCGCTGCCCGTCCGATAACCATTCCGGCAAGGATCACGCCTTGCCCGCCGAATCCGGCGATTCGAATTTCGCGGGTTGGGTTCATCTCCGTGCCGATGCCACGTAACGCTCTTGCAAAGTGTGACGGTATCGTTGCTCCATCGTCTGTTGAAGGGTGGGGCGTTCAATATCAACGAATTTTCCCAAAATGATTTCTCCCTGGAAGTCGAGGTCCACGTCACGCGTACTGGCGCCGTGTTTAATTACGCTGTGTTGCTTGTAGTAGCGCATGGTCTCCAACCCGTCGCCGAGCTTATTGCGCCGCTGATAGAGCGTCGGACAAGGGGCCAGAATCTCGATGAACGAAAAACCTTTTTTGCGAAAAGCCTCGGCCATCGAGTGCGCGATATAGCGCACGTGGTAAGCCGTCCAGCGAGCGACATAAACTGCCCCGCAAGACTCGGCCAGGTAGGGAAGATTGAAGGGGCGCTCGAAGCAGCCATACGGCGCAGTTGTCGCTGTCGCCCCGATCGGCGTGGTCGGAGCCACCTGCCCCCCTGTCATCCCGTAGATGAAATTGTTGATGCAAATCACCTTGAGGTCCACATTCCGCCGCGCCGCGTGGATGAAGTGGTTACCACCGATGGCGATGAGGTCGCCATCTCCGCTGTAAACCACCACCGTCAGTTCCGGCTTGGCTAATTTCAGCCCGGTCGCAAAGGGTATCGCGCGCCCGTGCGTCGTGTGGAACGAATCGAGCCGCAGGTAGCCTGCGACGCGGCCCGTGCAGCCGATTCCGGAGACGATGGCCACCTTGTCCAGGGGGAGCTTGGATTCCGCCAAGGCTCGAGCAAAGCAATTCACCGTGGTTCCAATCCCGCATCCTGAACACCAGATGTGCGGCATGCGGTCGCCCCGCAAAAATGGCTCGACCGGATTAAGAGGAATCGTTATACCCATTCCGCCACCTCGCGCAGAACGCCCAGAATCGCGTTTGGATCGTGAACGGTTCCGCCAGCGTGGGGGATCAGAACCGTCCGCGCGCGTCCTGCCGCCGCGCGCTCCACTTCCCGCACGATCTGGCCGTAATTCAGCTCAACGACCACAAAAGCCTTTACCCGTTCGGCCAGCTCATGAATCCGCCGCTCTGCAAACGGCCAGACCACGATAGGTCTCAAAAGGCCAACGCGGAGCTTCTCCTCCCGAGATTTCTCGACCGCATAGAGTGCCACGCGGGAGCTGATCCCGTAAGCAACCAGCACGACTTCTGCATCCTCAACGTAGCGTTCCTCCACTCGGGAGATTTCTTCCGCGTGAGATCTAATTTTCCCTACGAGCCGCCCAACCAGCTCCTGCTGGGTTCGCCAGTCCATAGAGGGATACCCTCGCTCGTCGTGCGTCAATCCCGTTACATGGAAGCGGTACCCCTGTCCCGCTATGGCCATTTCCGGCACGCCGTCAGTCCCCGGCTTAAAGGGAAGGTATTCATCAGGCGCTGCTTCCGTGGCGCGGCGAGGAAAGACCTCGATTTCGTCCGCTGAAGGAATAATCACCTTCTCCGTCATATGCCCGACCGCTTCATCCATCATAAGAAAGACCGGGGTTCGATATTTCTCGGATAAATTGAAAGCCTCGATCATAAGGTCGAAGCTTTCCTGCGGAGAATTGGGGCAGAAGGCGATGACTTCGTAATCGCCATGCGATCCCCAACGCGCCTGCATCATGTCGCCTTGAGCAGGGAGGGTCGGCAGGCCGGTGGAGGGTCCGCCGCGCTGCACGTTGACGAAAACGCAAGGCGTTTCCGTCATGGCGGCGAACCCGATATGCTCCATCATCAGCGAAAAGCCCGGCCCCGAAGTGACGGTGAAAGCCTTGGCTCCGCCCCAGGCCGCGCCGACGATGGCGATGGAGGAGGCCAACTCATCTTCCATCTGCAGAAACGTCGCGCCGACCATCGGGGCGCGCGCCGCAAACCGCTCCACAATTTCCGTGGATGGAGTAATCGGGTATCCGGCGGCAAAGTCGGCTCCCGCGGCAATCGCGCCCTCGCAAGCGGCGTGATTGCCATCCATAAAGCGCGCTCCCGTCAGCACCGCTCTGGGATTGGCCTTAATTGCGGTCTGCCTCCTGCGCAGTTGACAATTCTTCCTGGGTATCTCTGGCAGCTCCTTGATCTTCGCTAGGGCGGCCCGCTGTTGTTGTCGTTGTTGGCACGCGGATTCCGTAGATAGCAAAGTCGGGGCAATAAAGTCCGCATAAATCGCAGCCCGTGCATCCGTCCTCGTTAACTAAGATGGGGGGATGATATCCGTGACGGTTGAATTTTACAGAAAATTCCAGCACTTTGGGCGGGCAGAACTCAATGCAGAATCCGCATTCCTTGCACCGATCCTCGGCAATGAAGATCTCGCCGCGAAACTTACGCGCTTTTGCTGTTGTTGTGGCCATAACCATGTGGACCTTTGGACTCCCTCATGGGTGTCATTCTCTCGCTCCACGGTGCGTAATGACTGTGACGGTGGTCACGATTCTAGCTAACGGTCAGTGCAAGCAATCGAATCTGGGCGCCAGACCTGCCTAATCCCTCCCGCGCGCTCGACTGATTATATTTTCGCTGTTTTTGTGGATTTGCCCCGATTCGCCCAGAGAGACCCTGACGCCGGTCCTCTGGACAAAAGTGGCGGCTTGCGCGATGCTATTACGGCAAAAAAATGAGTCAGCAGATTATCCAGCAGCGGAAGCGCGGCTTCATTTGCGTCAACGCCCATTCAGAAGGTTGCCGCCATAACGTCGAAAAGCAGATTACCCAGGTTCGCCAAGCCATGACGCCCAGCGGAGGGATCAAAAACGCCCTCATCCTCGGGGCTTCGACAGGCTACGGCTTGGCGTCTCGGATTGCGGCGGCCTGGGGTTTTGGAGCGGCCACACTCGGCGTTTTTTACGAGCGCCCACCCAAAGACGGCTTCACAGCCACTGCGGGTTATTACAATACCGTTGCTTTCCACGAGGCCGCGCGCCGCGAGGGTCTGCTTGCTGCCAGCCTCAACGGCGACGCTTTCTCTGACGAGGTGAAGCGCCAGGCAGTTGAAACCCTCCGTCGCAGCTTTGGCCCCCTCGATCTGCTGATTTATAGCCTTGCATCTCCTCGCCGAGTTCATCCCCGCACCGCCACGATTCACGATTCGGTGCTCAAGCCCATTGGCGAATCCTTCACCAGCAAAACCGTTGACCTGAAGTCCGAGAAAGTGGTGGAAGTAACCATCCCACCGGCGAATGAGAAAGAAATCGCGGATACTGTCGCCGTCATGGGCGGAGAAGATTGGCGCGGCTGGGTCGAGATGCTCATGGCAGAAGGCTTGCTGGCTCCCGGCGTTCGCGTCCTGGCTTACTCCTATATCGGGCCGCATCTCACCTGGCCCATCTACCGCGACGGAACGATTGGCCGAGCCAAGCAAGACCTTGAGCAGACGGCTCGGGATCTGCATCAGAAGCTCAGCCGTCGGCTGGGCGGCGCGGCGTTGATGAGTGTCAACAAGGCGGTTGTAACGCAAGCCTCTGTGGCCATTCCCGTTGTGCCGCTTTACCTCAGCGTTTTATCCCGCGTGATGAGCCAGCACAATACCCACGAAGCTCCCATTGGGCAAGCCATTCGGCTTTTCCGCGATGCTCTATGCTCGGGCGACCGCCGCCTCCTTGACGCTGAGGGTCGTATTCGTCTGGATACCTTCGAGCTCGACCCGCAGGTTCAGGCTGCCATTGGCCGTATTTGGCTTGCCGTCTCGAGCGAGAACCTTTACGAGCTGACCGACTTCGCCGGCTTTAAGCTGGCCTTCGACAACCTTTTTGGGTTCAACGTGGACGGCGTGGACTATTCCGCGCCCACTGAAACCGATCTCCATTGGTAGGAACCCATTGCCCGCTCGCGCCTTCCAGCCCTTGACGCAAGAGCGCCATCGCGATACACCTAACTCGTGAAGGCTAACGGCCCTCAACTGAGCGAATATCGAATTATCGAGCGCATCCAGCCGAGCCTCCCGGCGCTTGGCAATGTCACCGAAGCGGTGAGTCGTCGGTTGGAGGAGTTGGCGCTTCCGCCCGCCCGCCTGCGCGGGGGGCGGATTGCCGTCACGGCGGGCAGCCGCGGCATCGCCAGCCTGCGCGAGGTTGCGCGCGCCATTTGCTCCTGGCTCAAGGCGCAGGGCGCCGCACCGTTTGTCTTCCCCGCAATGGGCAGCCACGCCGGCGCGACTAGCCAGGGCCAACGCGATTTTCTAGCTGGCTACGGTGTCACGCCAGAATTTATCGGCGCGGATGTTCTTTCTTCCATGGAAACCGTGAGCCTCGGCCGCGTGGCCGATGGATTGGAGGTTTACACCGACCGTCTCGCCTGGGAATCCGACGGCGTTGTGGTCGTAAACCGCATCAAGCCGCACACGGCCTTTACCGGAAAAATCGAAAGCGGGCTGTTAAAGATGATGGCTGTCGGCATGGGGAAAATTCGTGGCGCGGAAGAAATCCATCGCGCTTCCCGCCGGATTGGTTTCGAAGCCGCCATTCGCGCCGCGGCGGATCGCCTCCTGGCAAGCGGGAAAATTCTCTGCGGGCTGGGCCTCGTCGAGAATGAAATGCATCAGCTCGCCGCCGTCCGCGCCGCCTGCCCCGAGGAAATCGTAGCCCTTGAGGAGCAGACTCTTGAGATGGCGCGCCGCCTGGTGCCGCGGCTCCCGTTCCGCCATTTAGACCTGCTCGTGGTGGACGAGATGGGCAAGAACATCAGCGGCTCCGGCATGGACACCAAGGTGATCGGCCGCGGCGTCGAGGGCCCCCCGATGGGCGCTCCTGCAATTCGATTAATCTACGTGCGAGACCTTACTCCAGAGAGCGGCGGCAACGCTCTTGGCGTCGGCATGGCCGACCTCATTCATGAGCGGCTCTACCGCAAAGTTAATCTGGAAAAAACTTATATCAATGCCCGAACTTCGCTCAATGCACCCATGGCGCGCCTGCCCATGTACTTTCCCGACGACCACGCAGCGCTTAAGTTTGCCCTCGACGCCCTGGGCAGCCCAGGACCCGACCAACAACGGATCGCCTGGATTCGCAGCACGCTCGCGGTGAACCAGCTCGCCGTTTCAGCAGCTCTGTCCGCCGAAGCGGCGGGGTTGGAGGGCTGGCGGGTTTCGCAGGAAAGCTTTCGGCCAACGTTCGACCCAGACGGGAATCTGACCCCTCGGCACTGATGAGCCGGATTTCCTTTCTCGATTGACGTGGCTCAATTAAAGCAGTGCCTGGCCGTTAATTTCCTGCGAACGGTTGCGCATTGCCACGCGGCCTCGCGGATTGCCCATCTCACGTCACGAATCTGGCTAGGGGCGGCCGCGCCAACGTCCGAGCCTGGTTTTGCACGCGAGGCCCCGTGACTCAGCCCACTCACCAGGGCAGCCAGCTTTTTCACCAGCTTTTCAGCATCACATTTCAGTCCCACGCGACAAAAAAAAGAAAACTGTCCCGCCCCAACTTGTGTTATCATAGCTGTGCGTTTGTCGCCCCTGTGTTCCCTGGAGTTGGTCCCAAAGACCGCGCGGAAAAGAAAGGGTGCGGGTTTTGTGTTCTTCAGCCCTTGGGAGTAGGCAGCGAACAGACAGCATCACATACAAGGAGTAGAAGTAAACGTGAGTAACAATCGAGAGCAAGGCACCGTCAAGTGGTTCAACGCCGCAAAAGGCTATGGATTCATCCAGCGCCAGAGTGGCGAGGACGTTTTCGTCCACTACACAGCCATCCAAGGTGACGGATATCGTAACCTTCAGGAAGGCGCGGCGGTGGAATTTGAAGTCGTTAAAGGCCCCAAGGGCTTTCAAGCCTCTAACGTCGTTCCTGTCTAACCACCCGACCCGAGGGCCGAGGCTTGTCCTCGGCCCTCTCCCTCTCTTTTCTTTTCAGGTTTATATCGAGCGCCATGACTTCTTGCGCCCTCTGGTGTGGCGGCGGTCCCTGACCGCCGGTCGGTTGTGGAACGGAACTATCGCGACCTGATTGAGAAAATGTTTCAGCGCCACGCGCCGGAACTGCAAACCACTTCCGCCACCACCGCCTGAGCGCGCGCCTCGGCCGCTCCGACCCGGTTGAAATCCGAAGAACCGGCGTCGGCGCTTGCGTCCGAGGCCCATTGAAATCAGCCGCGCCAACCACTAAAATCAATCTGAGAGGAACCCATGGACAAGGATGCACTCGGAATCGCCGGGCGCCAATTCCGCTCCCGGCTGATTGTTGGCACAGGAAAGTATCGCACTTTTCCGGAGATGGCTCGCGCGCTTGAGGCTTCGGGCACGGAAATCGTCACGGTCGCGGTGCGGCGCGTCAACCTGACCGACAAGACCAAGGAGTCGCTGCTCGATTATATTGACCGCTCGAAATATTTCATTCTCCCCAACACGGCCGGCTGCTACAGCGCGGAGGACGCGGTTCGGACGGCGCGGATGGCGCGCGAAGTCGGCCTCTCCAACTGGATCAAGCTGGAAGTTATTGGCGACGAAAAGACGCTTTTCCCTGACAACTTAGAGCTGGTCAAGGCCACGGAAATCCTGGTGCGCGAGGGTTTCGTGGTTCTGCCTTACACCAACGATGATTTGGTTTCCGCTCGCCGCCTGGTGGACGCGGGCGCGGCGGCGGTGATGCCGCTGGGCGCGCCAATTGGCTCCGGCATGGGAATTCAGAATGCCGCCAACGTCCGAATTCTGCGCGAAATGATTTCCACGGTGCCGCTCATTCTCGACGCCGGCGTCGGCACGGCGTCGGACGCCGCTGTCGCCATGGAACTCGGCGCCGACGGAGTGCTCATGAATACGGGAATCGCCGCTGCGGAAGATTCGGTTCTGATGGCCGAAGCGATGAAGCACGCCGTCATCGCCGGTCGTCAGGCTCATCTCGCCGGCCGCATGCCGAAAAAACTTTATGCCACAGCTTCAAGTCCGTTGGAAGGGGTTGTACGCTAAAGCAATTCCATTTATTATATAGCGTATCGGGCGCTAAAAAAGAAGCCCTTGCAGTCGCCGACGGAGATTGATTGAAAGGCCGTTCGGGCCGCTTCGAGGAGCTGGTCGGCGGTGCGGGGAGCGTGGCTGCGCAAGATTTGTTTGATCTTGCTCCACATGGGCTCGATGGGGTTGAAGTCCGGCGAGTAGGGCGGCAGATACAG
>JAJYNF010000129.1 GCA_021786455.1 Acidobacteriota bacterium | reverse complement strand
ACGCTTTCGAGGCGCCCCCGTTATGACCGCTTCGGTACCTCTCCGAGCTCCCCCGCAGCGGCTGACTGGCGTCAGCCAGCCAGATCAAGCCGGTGTACTAAAGCGCGTACGCTGAGGCTTTGCCCGGCGCCGAAGGAAGAATTCCTGCAGGGCCGCGCCGCAGGCCGACGCCAAAACGCCGCTCGTGATTTCAACCCGGAAATTCAAGCGGGGGTGGTTCAAAACCATTATGGCCGAGCCGCACGCGCCGGCTTTGGGGTCCCTGGCGCCGTAAACCAGGCGTCGCAACCGGGCGTGGACAATAGCGCCCGCGCACATCACGCATGGCTCGATTGTAACATAAAGGGTGCAGTCGGTAAGCCGATAATTCCCCAGCTTGCGGCCCGCCCGGCGAAGCGCCAGGATCTCTGCGTGCGCGGTGGGATCCTGCAAATGCAGCGGTTGATTGTGTGCTCGGCTGATGATGCGGCCTCTATGGACGACGACCGCGCCGACGGGCACCTCATTCTGCTCCGAGGCCCGTTGGGCCTCTCGCAGGGCCGCGCGCATCGCCATTTCATCGCTACGGAGAGAATCGGATTCCCCTCGTTCTTTGGGCATTTTGACTGAAACTTCAGACAGTCCGACAGCGATCCGCTAGCCCGACTCTTTCCTTTTGGCGGGTGTGCCCAGAGAGGAAAACACTTGGGCAACGCTCTTCCTGAAAAATTCCTGAGCCTCGTTAAGGGCTTCGCTTCGTGCTTGATTGAGGCGCTCAACCATGACCGCCATGTCTTCAGCCGCCAGGCGCCGTAGCTCGTGGCGAAAGCGGTCAAGGCCGGCGATGGCTTCCCGGTTGAGGGCCTCGACCGTCGTCTTGCCCAATGCCGTGAGATATTTTCGAGCCTCTTCAAAAGAGTTCTCCCGCGATGCCTTCAATCCCTCTGCCAAGGAAGGCATGGCCGCGCGCAAGAACTCCTGCTGGGCCGTGGCAAGCTGCGCGGCCAAGGTCTTAGAGCATTCCACCTCGAGGTGGTGAAGGGAGGCGTTCGTCACTCCGGAGGCTTGTTCTTTTAACCCATCCAGCAGGGCTTGAGAAACCGCCACGGCCTGGCCGCGAAAATCCTGCATAACTCGCTCCGTGTCCCGCTGAGCTTCGGCTCGCGCTTCTTCGGCCGCCTGGGCAAGGGCTTCCCTGGCTTTCTCAGCCCTCGCCGCCATGTGGTCGGTGGCTATACGCTCGGCTCGTTCGACTTCCTGTTCGCAATACTTGCGAGCCCGCAAGTCGGCGTTATCAATCTCCAAATGAATTTGCTCGCGCATTTTCTGCATCGGCGCTTGAAGGCTCGCTTCCATGCCGGTCAAAGAGGTTTTCACCTGCCCCTCGAGCGACCGGACCATTTCGGCGGTGACCCGTTCCGCCGACTCTTGAAGCCGTTTTTCCAGTTCCGACTGGAGAAGCCCGCTCACGCGCTCCGTGTCCGTCTCAAGCGCGGAGCGCCATTGAGCGGTGAATCCCTCTGCCGTCGAGCGAAGCCGATCCTCCGCCTCCTTGTAGGCCTCCGCCGCGCGGTCGGCAAACGTCGAAGCGGCACTCCGCAGATGCTCCTCGGTCATTTGATTCAGGCGCTCGGTGGTCTCCCGCGTCCAACTTGCTGCGGCGTTGTGGGAAAGCCGCTTTAAGACCGCCTCAAATTCCTTGGGCGCTTCCATGGCGCTGCGCTCGAACGTTCGAGAGACCTTCTCGCTCACAACCTGCTCAATACCCTCCAACGCCCGCGCCCTTGCGGCCTCTGATTCAGCTTGAGCCTTTTCGTTTTGCTGCTGCGTAGCCTGGAGGGTTTGTTCGACCTGGGCCAGCAGCGAGCGCGCCTGCGCGTGGATTGTTTCAAACCTCTGGAGGAGCGGCTGAAGCCGGGCCTCCACGGAGCCGGCAAGCCGATCCTCAATGCCCTTGGTCACCGCCTGAACGCTCGCCTCCGCTTCGCTACCAATGCTTGCGGCAAGAGCCCGGAGTCGGTCTTCAAAGTCTTTGAGGCGCGCCTGGGTGTCCCGATCCATCGTTGTCGCCGAGGTCCCTGCCTCGGGCGGATTCAACGATTGACTTGATGCCGAAGACTCGGCCATGACGGCTGGCGGCAGTTCGCTGCCGGCGGACGCCGATTCAACTGCTCCATTGGTCGTCAGCGGGCTCTCCGTGGCGTTAGCTGGCTTCAACAGAACGCGGCTCGGTTCAACCTCCTTCCAATCCTCCGGGGTAAAATCCACGCCCCATATGTTCTGGGCCTCAAAAAGTTGAATGCCAATTTGCGTCGGTTCTTTAACCGACCTTCTTTCCCCAAGCCACACGACGGAGGCTTGAGCGGTGCGCCCCAGTCGCCGGTTTTCGATAGTGATTTCGGACTCCAGTCCGAGCTGATGGAAAGTGGAAATCTTCCCGCCATGCTTGTTGATAGCGATAGTCCGCGTGCTTTCTTTGAAAGCACGCCCCGATGCGTCGGTTCCTGCAATGATAATCGGAATAGAAATCTGAATCCGCCTGCTGCGCCGCGCGTCTGGGGCGGAAGTTTCCGATGGTTCCTGCGCGTGTAACTCGCTCATGTCCCGCGATTATAAGAACACGCCCTTGTGAACTCAAGCAGGAAGTAAGATGGGAAAGAAGCTCATCACATGGCATCTATTATCTCCACAGTAAACAGCGAGCGACGCGGTTTCGGGCCTCCGCATAACTCGCATCATTCCACCTCGGAAGGTCGTCATTCGGAGCGAAGCGAGGGATCTGCTTTTCTACCGTGATACCAGTGGATTCCTCGGGCCGGCCGAAAGCGGCAGCCGTCGGAATGGCGGTCGCGCCGTAAACGATTATGCGGGACACCACGCCCGGGACCTCGTGGCTCGGATAAGTGAAAGCGGCACGGGCAAAGCCGAGGGGAGACGGGAACACTCAGCAGGAACCTTCGCGGTCACCTGCGCACGAGTTATATAGCGCGGAGGTTGATTGCAGGCGGAAAGAAACGCTGAATCCGGAGGTTGGCGGGCGCAACCTTGAGATGTCGAATGCGCCGTTAACCGCGAAGTGTCTCGGAACGGGTTCTAAAGCGACGGGATGATGTGGCGCGGCAAAACCACCCCGCGCGTATCCATTACCCCGGCGGCCAGTGGAAAAGCCTTCCGCCGAGAACATGGAGGTGAAAATGATCCACGCTTTGCCCCGCCAAGCTTCCATTATTCGCGACGACACGGTAGCCCTGCGCTTCGATGTTGCGATCGCGCGCGACCTCGGAAGCGACAAGCAGCATTCGCCCGAGAACCGCTTCATCCTTCTTCGACGCTTCGGAGAGCGAGGCTAAATGGTGACGCGGAATGATTAGAATGTGCACAGGAGCTTGCGGGCGAATGTCTTCAAACGCCAGGACCGCGTCATCCTCGTAAACTACGCGCGCTGGCATCTTCCCTGCCAGGATTTGGCAAAAAATGCATTGACGGTTAGGGGTCATCGTTTGCGTGCCTCCCGGGACAAATCATGTGGGAGCCCTCCCTAATTCAACCGGACCACGAAAGCCTGGGTCGTAAGGTTGGCATCGAGAAGCTGTCGGGCAAGGGCGCGCGCGCCTTGGATCGTTTGGAACTCACCGACGCGGACCCGATAGAACAACCCGTTCGCTCCCTCATACGTCTGAATCATCACCGGTCCGAAGCCCAAACCAATAGCCCGCTTCTGACGCGCGGCATTTTGTGGGTCCAAGAATGCGCCCACTTGAACCGAATAAATGCCTTCCCCCGCATCGGGGCCAAGGCTCATGACATGAAGCCGAACCAGCGCCGTGCCATTCATCCCAAGCGCCTGCGCGGCAGCGTAAGACAGGTCAATAATGCGCCCCTCCACAAAAGGGCCGCGGTCGTTAATTCGGACCAGCACGGCCCTTCCGTTTTCAAGATCGTGCACCCGCACCAACGTTCCAAAAGGCAGCGTGCGGTGGGCCGCCGTCATAGCGTACATATTGTAAATTTCCCCGTCGGAAGTCGGCTTTCCATTAAAGCCAGGACCGTACCAAGAAGCAATTCCCTCCTGCCCTTGCACGATTTCCGGTGGAACGGCGGTCGGGGGATAAACCGGAGGGGTCACCAGCAGTGGCCGCCGGCGGCGGTGGAGACATCCCGTCATCAACAACGTCAAAGTCCCCGCCACCAGCAGTTTCGCTTTTCGGCTAAAGCGCCTAGGTCGAATCGGGAAAGGTATCACGGGGAGTCCCGAAATTCTAGTTCGTCCGCGGCCAGGCTGCCGCCGCGTTGGCGCGCCCCTCGCCGCTATTCTAAGCGTGATGGGCGGCGGTCTCAAAATCCATTCTCGCGGTCGCAAGGATTATCCTATAATATAAGGTTTGCGCAGTTCCGCGTTTAGGCCGCTCGATCCCTATGGAGCTTCCACCCAAAATCTGGTTTAAGTGGCAACAGCTTAAAACAGCCTGGAACTCCTGGTTCAATTCCAATCACAAGTCCTATGACGCTTCTCACCGCATGTGCCCGAATTGCCGCGCGCTGATTGACCGCTCGGCGAAGGTTTGCCCGTTGTGCGGGGCGGTGACCGGCCCCGCCCGCGCGCGTCAGCGGCCCGGCACGGAACCGGAAAGGTTGCTGGGAGTCATTCCTGTTCCCAGGACCGCCACCGCGGTCCTGGTCGCCGCTATCATCGGAATGTACGGCGTGGAATGGTATATGACCCAGACGTCCGGCGGTTCCAGCGCAGGCGGGTTATGGGGCGGCATCTCCCCCACCGTGATGCTGCGTCTGGGCGGCAAATTTGGCCCCTTGATGTATGCAGGCCAATGGTGGCGATTGATTACTGCGATGTTTCTCCACGCCAACCTGCTCCACATCGGTTTCAACCTGTGGTGCTTGTTTGATCTCGGCCCAGAGGTCGAAAGCCTTTTTGGAACTCAGAAGTTTCTGGTGATGTACTTGGTCACTGGAATCCTTGGCTTTGTCGCCAGCCTCTGGTGGAACCCTTGGGCGCTTTCCATCGGCGCTTCAGGGGCGATCCTGGGTCTCATTGGCGTACTCATCGGCACTAGCTTCCATCACGGCAGTCTGGGCAGGGACTACCGGAGCATGTTGTGGCGGTGGGTCATCTATATTTTCATTTTCGGATTGTTTTTCAGCGTGGATAACGCCGCGCATCTCGGCGGCCTGATCTCCGGCCTGGCACTCGGCTACCTCATTCCCTCCGAAGAACCCGTCACCCGCGTCGAGCAACAAGTTTGGGACGGCTTAGCCCTCGTCTCCGTTTTCCTGATCGTGGGATCCTTCGCGCTGATGGCCCTGCAGATTAACCGCCCTTGGTAAGCCCTTTGGCCCTGCAACGTCACCCGCCGCCCCACGTAACCGACGTGAAAACCACGGGCGCGCCCCGATTACCCACGATCGAGTGGGCTGTACTGTCGCGCCTGAGGGTTCGATCGGCGTTCGTAATCTGCAATTTGATCCGCAAACCGGAGGGTGAGACCGATGTCGTCCCAGCCGTTGAGCAGGCACTCCTTGCGGAAATTGTCAACTTCAAACCTGAATTCAAGCCCGCTTGGGTCGGCGACCGTCTGGCGTTCCAGATCCACCGCCAATCGGTAACCTTCCTGCTGCCGAGCGCGGCAAAACAATTCTTCCACCTGTCCCTCCGCTAGCGTGATCGGCAGTATTCCATTCTTGAAGCAATTGTTGTAAAAGATGTCGGCGTAACTGGGCGCGATGAGAGCGCGAAAACCGTAATCGAGCAGGGCCCATGGGGCGTGCTCGCGGCTCGAACCGCAGCCAAAGTTGGCGCGCGCCAAGAGGATAGAAGCGTCGCGGTAACGAGGCTGATTGAGGATGAATTCCTCATTGGGCTAGATCGGA
>JAJYNF010000072.1 GCA_021786455.1 Acidobacteriota bacterium | reverse complement strand
CCCAGCGGGGCTTGGTTGTCCAGGATTTCCTTCGCCACCGGGGCGGATTTTGTGCTCACTTTATTTCTCCTTGGCTTTGTCGGCAAATCATAAATCTCCGTACTTCCGCAGTTCCGGCTGCTCCAATAAAGTCGCGGGTGCGCAGACATTTGTACTTGAGTGTCTGCGATCTCGCGGAGCGAGAAGGTTCGGACGGCCCTTCATGGCATTCGATCCATCGCGACGACCGACTCGTCTTCCCGGTAATAATAACGCCAACTCGACCATGGCCCCCCGCCGACATGGCCGACCAAGCCCCGCTGGGCCGGATTATGGTGCATGTAATCCAGCTTCTCCAGCTTCTTCTTCTCACTCCGGACGTTCATGTCGTAAAACCTCCGCTGCCACATGAGGCAGTGGGCCTCATCGTGAACGCTCGCCGGCAGGGTGAATCCCGCCAGCATTTTGGCGCACCACGCTTCTCCCCGATTTTCCCGCAGGATTTTCAGAATGTGGCGCCGCGCCACTCCAGCTTCTGCATGATCTGGGAAGGGTTGGCGCCCTCTGAAGGTCACAGTAGCAGATGGAAATGTTCCGGCATCAGAACGTAGCCCAGGATTCGAAAACCTAATTCGCCTCCCAACTCCGCCAGGGTCGCAACGAAGTGGCGCTTGAAGCGATCCGAGTCGAAGACGCGCGCCCGCCGGTACGTGCTCGTGGTCAGGAAGTGAAGATGATTCTCGCCCTGATAGCGCCTCGGGTGCGACACGCCGCCATTCTAAACCCTGTCCCGCAAAGCGGGATCGCAGACATTAAAAACCAAACGTCTGCGTCACCCGCCGGCCGCGTTCGTCACGACCCGCGCTGAGCCCAGCGCGTCCGACAGAAGATAATCCACGTTGCCGGGCGAGTCCACTCGCCTTGGTACCTACTCGCCCCCCGGGTTTACCCCTTTGAAGGTCAACGCGGCCATTGCGCCGGCGAGGAGTTCCGAGACCAGATAGATCCAGAGAGTGGACCACTTGGCCAATCCCATGATGCTAACGCCGACAGCCACCGCGGGGTTGAAAGCGGCTCCCGAGATCTTGCCCACGGCGCAGGCGCCGACGGTCACGGTAAACCCGATCGCGAGACCGTAAAAGGAGTTTCCAGCAGTGCCCTTCGCCGTCGCCACGTTGAGGACCACAAAAACCAGAGCGAAAGTGAAGAGGAACTCTGCCAGCATCGCCGGACCAACCGCCAAGGGTCCCGGCGCCGCTTTTGGCGCGCCCACGAGATATATGGTGGCCCAGGCAGCAAGCGCCGCCCCGAGAATCTGGGAAACGAAATACGGCAAGACATCTTTGGTGTCGCACCGGCCCCGCATCCACACGCCCAGCGTCACGGCCGGGTTGTAATGGCCCCCGGAAATATGGCCACCGGCAAAAATCATGATCATCAGCGCCGACCCAATGGCCAGCGGAGCGATCACGCCTTGCGCACCGGAAACCACAGTGCATCCTACAGTCAAAACCAGAAAGAACGTGCCAATCAACTCCGTTACGTACTTCTTCATAGAGGCTCCTTTCGAACTTTCGGGTAGAAACCACTCTGCGCCGGTTCGCCGAGTGTGAGTCCGGTTTGATAGCCCCACGGAACCTGCATTTGCAGTCCGACGGCCAGCTGACTATGGTTCCTCACCGACCGGAAGTCAAGGTCTCGTACGAGCGGTCGCCCGGCGGGCCGTCCTCTGTCGTGCCTCGCGGCCACTGCGGCTTTGCTTTTGTGCCTGAGTCAGTGGCCGTACATCGGCATGTTCATCTGCCGGGGCGTGCCGGTGATTTCCGATTTCTCGCCCGTCAGAACCTTCTCCAATTCGATCGTCCCTGCGCTGGAGACCGCCTTAATCAGTCCGAAGACAGGCCCGCTTTTCGCGACCCACTCATCGCCCGTATGCCCCATGGTGGAGCTGCGCCAGTGATCGCAAAGAAACGTCCCGGCGGGGACCGTAATTGTATCCGTTCCGACGAACGTCGCCGCGCCGCGTCCGCATGCTTCCGAGCCATCAACCTCAAAAGAGGAATCGAAAATACTTCCCCGCAAGCTTAATAGAACCGGAACCCACCGTTTCCCAGCGGAAGTTACGATAAGCCATGGTCCCGGCGGCGTCAACCTCTCCCTCGCGCAGCGGTGCGCGACATAGACGTGAGGTTTTTTTTGGTTTTTTTGTGGCCTCTATCCGCACGTAGTATATACGTTCAGATAGAGGATGTGACTATGCCCCAAACCCTTCCTGCCTTAGAAGGCGAAAGGACTCCGTTGCTGGCAGACATTTCCAAGCTCGGTGATTTTCGGAGCGGTTCCATCACTAGCGTGGTCAGGCGTTGTGGCAAGCCAAACTGTCATTGTGCCCGGCCCCAAGGCGCCGGCCACGGCCCCGATTTCCGGCTCACCGATAAACTCCACGGCAAGACCCGCACCGAGAGTCGTTACCGACACGGGCGGCTCGCCACAAAGCCGAACGTGAGGTGGCAGAGTTTCGCAAGTTCCAACGACTCATCCGCGCGTTCGCAGAAACGAACGCGGCGATTTGACCTTTGCCTATCCCGGCGCCATTCCCCCCGCCATCGCACTTGACGGATGGTCCTACCGGAACCCCAGATGAACCCTCATCCCCGCCCGCACCAGCGTTGGCGGGCCGAGTTCGAGCACGGGCGTCGCCGCAATGGCATAACGGCTATCGTTCAGATTTTCCGATGCCACATACGCCTCCGCGTAGTGGCCGAGCGGTCTCGCGAGGTACGCGCCCAGGGTGAAAAAACTGCCGAGCGGGAATTGGTTCAGGTCATCATCGAAGGCCATGCCGGTATATCGTCCCTGGACCGAAATGATCCATCGCCTGAAGCCGGGTGCCGAGGGATTCGAATAGAGCGCCTGGAAGCTAAACGAATTCTGCGGAATCTCCGGAACTCTCAGCCCCACCAGCGCCGGATTGGCCGGCATGGCTGCCACGCTGGGCACGCCATTGTAGCGGTTCGCGCTGACGCGCGCCACCCTTCACTGGATTAGCCGATGGAAGTACGATCTCAACAGGGAGACCCATTCCTGTTCGCGCGCCGTATTGGCCTATGTGAAGATGCGCCCGCCTGCCCCGATCCGATCGCCTCCGAAGCTGTCCGGCCCGCTCGGCGCGCGTGCTTCTCAAGCGTTAACGGGTGGGTCTTCGGCCTTGCCGCCACCACTTTTCTGGCCCATATGCGGGATTGACCATCTCCCTAGCGTAGTTTTAAGATGCAGGCTGAGTTGGACGTGTTTTTCGGTCGTATGAACCGCCGCGGCAACCGTCAATCGGCTATCGAAATGCTCAGCCGGGAAATGATCTCCTGCGAACTTTGTCCACGGTTGCGGACTTACTGCCGCAAGATTGCTTCAGAAAAGCGACGCCAGTATCGGGACTGGGAGTACTGGGGCAAACCGGTTCCCGGTTTTGGCGATCCTGACGCCCAGCTTGTAATCATCGGACTGGCCCCAGGAGCCCACGGATCAAACCGAACTGGGCGCATGTTCACGGGGGACCGTTCCGGCGACTTCCTCTACCGCGCGCTGTACGAGTTCGGATTCGCTTCGCAACCCTGGGCTCGGGACCGGCATGACGGTCTTCGGCTACGCAACTGCTACATCACGGCTGCCGTACGCTGCGCGCCACCAGGCAATAAGCCTACGCCTGAGGAATTGCGCAATTGCCGCCCTTACCTCGAGCGTGAGCTGGCCATTCTGCGGCGCAAAAGGGCCGTGATGACGCTGGGACGGGTGGCGTTTGATACCTATCTCGGATGGGCTGCGGGACGAGCCCCACTGCTACCCCGTAACAGATTTCCATTTCAGCACGGCGCGAGCTACATCTTACCCGATAGCCTGCCGCGCCTGTTTGCCTCTTACCATCCAAGCCAACAAAACACGCAGACCGGCAAGCTGACGGCGCCGATGTTTCGGCATGTTCTCCAGGACATTCGCCGATTCCTCTCAAGTGCCGAATCCAACCGAATCTGAACCCTCAAGCAGTGGCTTGGGCCAAGGTGGCATCCTGCTCCCCTCACCATTCCAGCAACCTAACCGTTCCCTGGGCTTATCAATGGATCGGGGCGGCAGCGCGCTCGGCGGTGGGAGAGCCGACTCAGATGTGCGCAATCCAGCGAATCAGCAGGATGATACCGGCCAGCAGCTTGACCCCGTCAAGGCTGGTGAAGGCCCCGTGCAGCATCCAGAAGCGCCGCATTTCGGGCGGAGGCGGCGTATGGGGCGTGAAGTCCAGCTTCCGGCCAAGCGAGCTGATCCGGGGCGTGATGACCAGCGTCAGCGCTACCACCAACACCAGCATTCCGCCCACCATCGCCACACCCACCGTATCCCGTGGCGTCTGCCGATACAGTAAAACCAGCAGAATGATCCCCAACAAAATCTCCGTCCAGCCGTAGGCGCGAAAGTAGCGCCGGTTGATTTCCGAAGCGACATGGCGAAGCACATCGCGAGTGGGTTCTGCGCCCAACAGCTCAACGGTTCTGCTGAATCGCGGGTCGGGAGATTTTAGGATCTGCTCGATGGTTCGGAAAGTTCGAGTGGCCGCGAACCATACGAAAAGGTTCAAACCGATCCAGCAACTGAGAACCCCAATGGCGCCGGCTTGCGAACGCAGCATATTCACCTCTCAGAGTGCTGGCTTCACGCTCAGTCGTCGCGCTGCTCGTCGCCGCAGTGCCGTATCTTCGCCGCCTTTAAGGGCTCACCCCCAGCGTTGCCGGGCGGGAACGGCCTTCAGACCTTGCCCGCGTATTATACATCGTGCGACGGTTTTCCCGCTGGCGAAGCTCTTCTTTAATTTTTCTGCGGCGGACGCAGCCTCTTTGTCGGGTCAGCCCCTGGCGCAGGGATCGTCTAAGCGTTGAAGGAATTATTCGCCCCGGAATAAAATCTCAAAGCGTTTTCATCAGAACGAATACCCCACGCCCACGCGCAGGACCACCGGATCGCTCACCGCCGACAGTCCGAACGCGGGTTCCAGACGCGCACTCCAGTGCGGTGAAATTTGGTAATTGAACACCGGTCCGGCGTATTGTTGCTCGCGGCGCCAGTCGAATCCGAAGTGGTGAGCGTTTCCGAGCGCGCCGATCATCTCAACGCCCCAGCCGACGCGCTTCGGAGAAAAAATCTTCGGCCCAGCCCTGCGCGCCGTTCCCCGCATTGCCATCCACGCCGGCTGCCTATAGATTCCCCAGGCGTAGCCAAAGTCGTTTTCCCAGCTCTGAAGGTTGGTCTCGCTGATGAAATTGAACGTCAAGTTGAGCCTGCCCCAATCGTGGTAGACGATGGCCCGCTGTTCAAAAGTGTGCGCAGGCGTTCGCCGGGCCACGGCCAGCGGCCCCGTCAGGTCCGCGCCTCCGAATCCGCTGACTTCCATCTTGTAAAGCGCGGCGGCGTTCAAATCCTCGTATTCGCCATAAACGGTGAAATGTAGCCAGCGATTGCGTGGCAGAACCTCGAAATAGGTGTTGAAGCGAAACCCACCGAACGTACCGGGGAGCCCGGAAATTTTCTGCCCTTCGGTCATCATTCCCGCCGTCCATCGTGACGTTAGGCCGTACTCGGCCATGCCCATTTCCGTGATGAAATCGTTTCCCTGGCGCGCGATCTGAAAATCAGGCAAAAACATCAACATGCCGTGGCCCTTGGGCTCCGGGTAATTGATCGCGGTGAAGAAGGGGTCCATTTGCATTTGCGCCCGGGCGCGAGCGGTGACCGTAGCCGCCGCGATAAGCGCAAGAAAGAGACGGATGGCCGTCCTCGCGCCTGCCGTTGCTCCGGCGCTCAGCCGGGCGATTCCCCATCGGCTTTTGCTCATTACCTCGCTCCTTTTTCTGCGGTTCCTTCGGCCGATG
>JAJYNF010000339.1 GCA_021786455.1 Acidobacteriota bacterium | reverse complement strand
GATGCCGCCTCTGAAACTCAGCGCTTTCAGGAAAGGCATCAAACTTTGGAAAGCGAAGCCCGGCGAGTCGCTGAGCGGGTGGAATCGCTGGAGATTGAGCGAACGGCGGCTCGAAACGAGACCCTTCGGCTGAGCGCGGCGCAGGGAGAACTGGGCCAGAAGATCCGTCAAACGGAGCAGGCGCTGGAGACGTCGCGGTCGGGCCTGCTCGAAGCCATGGACCAGGCGGCGTCGCTTCGCAATCAACTCGTTCAGTTGGAAGAATCCGATCTTGGAATGGAGCGGCGGCTCTCCCGCCTTACTGCGGAACGCGCCGATGCGGAAGCTGAACACAATCAACTCGCTGCGGAAATTGAGCTTCTGCGGTCTGAATGCGGAAACCGTGAAGCCGAGCTTTCGAGCCTGAATGAGCGGTTGGCGAAGGTTTCCGCAGAGTCAAGCGAAGCGCGGAGGTGCGCCGCCGACCTCGAAGCTCATTTGGATGATCTACGGCAGGAGCAATCGGCTGCCGCTGCCCGCAAGCAAGCTTTGGAAGAATCCCTTTCCCGCCACGCCACCGCGCGAGACAGCGTCCGCCGCCTGCTCACCGGCGAGATCAAGCCGAACGGACATCGCTTCCGACCGCTTGGAGTCTTGTCGGACTTTATGGACGTGGCTTCGGGGTATGAAGAGGTCGTGGAAGAGTTTCTTGACGCGCATCTGGACTGCGTGGTGGTGGAGGATTCCGAGGAAGCTCGATCGGGCATCGCTTTGCTGCGCCAAGCAGGCGCCGGGCGCTCTACCTTCCTCGTGACTCGCTTTCCGTCGAATGGCAACGGACATTCTCCCACACCCGAGAGCGACCGGGTTCGAAGCGAGCCTGGAGTCGTCGCTTCGATGCGGGAATTGATTCGTTTTGCGCCGCAACTTGAGCTGAATGGCGACTTGCCCCTGTCTTCGTTAGCGGCGGCGTATGTGGTGGAGGATGCCCGCGCTGCCGAGCGTCTAGCCGTGGCCTATCCAGCCTGTCATTTTCTTACTTCAGAGGGCGAGCATTACCATTACCGGCTCGTGTCCGGCGGTCGCGGTCACAACGCGGGACCCCTCGCTCTTCGCCGGGACCTCCGCGAGCTCGAGCGCCGCGTGGTCGGACTGGCGAGCAATCTCGAAGCATTGGTGAATCAGCACGCGGAGGCGGAGACCCGCGTCGCGGCGCTCAGCCAAGAATTAGAAAACCTGACCGGCACGAAGCTCGAGGCTGAAAAAGCCCTGGCCCTCCTCCGTGAAAAAAACCGAAGCGCCGAGGATGCTCTAAATCACGTCGAAGAACGCCAGCGACTTTTCGACGGGGAGAGCAACGCTCTAGTTGGAGAGCGCGAGGCGATGAAATCACGGCACGAGGCTTTGCTAGGAGCGTTGGCGGCGGCTTCGGCTGAAAAGGCCCGTCAAGAAGAGCTCTCGAACATGCGTAACAAGGAGTTGCGCGAGCTCCGCGCGACCTTTGACCGGGCCACTCAGGAATTAGCTCGCGCCCAAGCCGTAACGAGTGCGCTTGAGGAGAGGTCCCAGTCGCTCGAGGGTGAGCGACAGCGCCTGGATATCGAAATCCGCGAATCTACCGAGCGGGCCGCGCAGCTCGACCTTCAAATCAGGTCGTGGCAGGCCGAGCAAGCTTCCCTCTTGAGCGACATTGAAGCCAGCGAAGCGCAGCGGACCATTATGGCAGGCGAGCGCCAGCATGTGGAGGAGCGGGTGCGCGAGCTCACGGTAGAGGCTCGGCAAGCAAGGACGCGCCGCGACGAATGCTCGCTTCGCGTGGACCAAGGGCGCGCTCAACTCGAAGCGTATCATGCAAAGCGCTCCGAATCCGAAGTCGCGCTGGCCCGGGCAGAATCCGACCGAGATCATCACGTGGCGCTATGCCGCGAAACTCTTCGCGAAGATCCGCAGGCCCTGCTCACCGCGCTGGACCCCAGCCAGGCACTGACGGGCGAAGTCCTCGAATCGGCCGAAAACGAGGTCCGTGAACTCCGAACTCGCATCGAAAACCTTGGCCCTCTCAACATGATGGCATTGGAGGAACTGAAGGAAGCGGAAGAACGCGACGCTTTCCTGGAGACCCAGCGTCAAGACCTGCTCACCTCCATTGAAGAAACCACCCTCGCCATCCGCGAGATTGATCGCGTTTCTCGCCAGCAGTTGCTTGAAGCCTTTAAGGCCATCAACACAAACTTTGCGGAGGCTTTCCGAACCCTTTTTGGCGGCGGGGTTGGGCAAATGCGTCTCGCCGACGAAGACGACCCAGAGAGCGGGATCGAGGTTGTCGCTCAGCCGCCGGGCAAGCGGTTACAAAATGTGCTGCTACTCTCGGGGGGTGAGAAGGCGCTGACGGCCTTGGCGCTACTCATTGCCATTTTTCGCTACACCCCAAGCCCCTTCTGCGTCCTGGATGAGGTGGACGCTCCGCTCGACGAATCGAACGTGGACCGATTTACCCGTCTCATCCGTGACATGAGCCGCCAGACGCAGTTTATTCTCATCACCCATAACAAACGCACCATGGAGATCGCCGACACGCTTTACGGGGTGACCATGGAGGAGCCCGGCGTCTCCAAATTGGTGTCGGTGAGGTTCGAGAACGCCGTCGCCGCTTAAAGCACTGCCCTGTTCGCGCGTGTAGGCGGGTTGGCCGGCGCGGCGGAGGGCGAGCGGACGCCGGCTGCCCGCGGCGACTCAATCCGGCCGCGCGTCGGGTTTCGAGGAATTTCAATCCGCCTGGATGAGAACGCGCGACATAATATTTTACACAGGCGGAAAATCAGTATATTATATGTCACACCAAGGAGGAAATATGTCGGAGTTTCTAGTTCATGACCTTAAGGATACGGTGGGCGTTGCAGTGGTGGACATTCGGGCGGGGCAGACGGTATCCGGCCGGGCGCTGGACGGCAAAGAGGCGCGCGGGGTGAAGGCTCTCGAAAATATTCCTCTGGGCCACAAAATCGCGCTGCGGGATTTCCAGCCGGGTGACACGGTGATCAAGTACGGCGAGGATATTGGACGAGTCGTTCAGCCAATCCGCGCGGGCCAGCACGTGCACGTACACAATCTAAAAACCAAGAGGTGGTAAGGATGGAGGACCATACTTTCCAGGGGTTTCGCCGGGCGAATGGCGCGGTAGGGATTCGCAATCACGTGGTGATTTTGCCGGTGGATGATATTTCAAACGCTGCCGCAGAGAGCGTAGCGCGGATTATCCAGGGAACGCTGGCGTTGCCGCATGCCTACGGGCGGCTGCAATTTGGCGAGGATTTGGAGTTATTTTTTCGGACCCTGATTGGGACCGGAGCCAATCCCAATGTTGCGGCAGCAGTCGTGATTGGCATTGAGCCGGGGTGGACGGAGCAGATTGTGAACGGGATCGCCCAGACCGGCAAGCCCGTGGCGGGTTTTGCAATCGAGCGCCACGGAGACTTGAAGACGATAGAAGCGGCCGCCCGGAAGGCGATGGAACTTGCGCAATGGGCGTCGGAACAGCAGCGAGAAACGTGCCGGCTCGAGGAACTGTACGTCTCCACCAAGTGCGGAGAATCGGACACGACGACGGGACTGGCGTCTTGCCCCACGGTCGGGAACGTGTTCGACTGGCTGGTGGAGCGGGGAGCGACCACCAGTTTTGGCGAGACCTCGGAGTTGACCGGAGGCGAGCATCTAGTGAAGCAGCGAGCCGCCACGCCAGAAGCCGCCGAAGCCTTTATGCGGACTTGGACTGCTTATGATGAGTTCATTAAGCGGCACAAGACCAACGATCTCTCCGAGTCGCAACCGACGAAAGGCAACATTCGCGGGGGATTGACGACGATTGAGGAGAAGGCCCTCGGCAACATTCAGAAGATCGGCAAGAAGGCAAAGTTTGTCGGTGTGTTGAAACCGGCGGAGGCGGCTCCGGGAAAGGGTTTGTGGTTTATGGATACATCGTCGGCGGCGGCAGAGGCGCTGACGCTATGGGCCGCGTCGGGAGCGGCGTTGCACTTGTTTCCGACCGGTCAGGGCAACGTCGTGGGCCACCCGATTTTGCCGGTCATTAAACTATCCGGCAATCCTCTGACCTGCGCCACTATGAGCGAGCACATTGACCTGGACGTGTCCGGAATTCTCACAGGGGATTTGACTCTGGAAGCAGCCGGCGCGAAGCTGCGGGAACTGATGGTACGGACGGCCAACGGGCGACTGACCGCTGCTGAGGTGCTCGGGCACCGGGAGTTTGTTCCTACCAAGCTCTATCGCAGCGCGTGAGACTTGCCGCCGGAAGTGGGATATGGAATCTCCGGTGATACGCTTCTGTTGCTCGCGCTGGGGTTACCAGCCTAACCGGGGTCGGTTCGCGGTGGACTTAAACGCGGCTCGAAAACTCATTCTCATTGATGGGACGGCATTGACGGACATAGAGAAAGAGGGCGGCGAGACTTCCTAATGGCATGACCGCCGCTGCCACAAAGACCGGAAACCACGAGAACCGTTCAACCACCACGCCGGTGAAGAGCGTCATGGCCATGTCAATGACGCCCTCGCCGACACCCGTGAGCCCGGTGACCCGAGCGAGCGTTTGATCCGGAAAAACATCGGTAATCACGGCAATGACGTGGTTGGACATGACGTTCACGCCGAAAATGCCTATCCCCGCCACAAGCGCCGCACCGAAGGAACTTCGAGTCAAAGGAGCCAGCAGCGTGCCGAGGACCGCCAGCGCGGTGCCCAGCGCGTAGGTGGACTTTCTTGCCCGATCCACCTGCCAGCCGCGGTGGATGAGAAGGCCGGAAATATAGCCGCCGCCAACCTGGCCGACCCCACCCACAAAATAAGACAGACTGGCGAGGCCAGCCATGGCCGTCATGCTGAGCCCGCGGCCGCGCACCAGATACAACGGAAGCCAGTACCAGTAGAACTGCGACAGCGGGCCGGAAAACGCTCGCATCAAAATCACGCCCCAGGTTTGACGGATTCGGAGCAAGGTGGCAATGCCGATTCTTTTGTCCGCCTGTGCCTGCTCTTTCGGCAGACGAATCCGTTTAGCTGATCGCGCGGCGCGCAGCCATAGTGGAATCCAGACGAGCCCGGCAAGGCTCGGCAAGAAGAAAGCGTCCCGCCAGCCAAAATGCTGCGCGACGTAAACAACTATCGGTGGCGCGACAACCGAGCCCAGAAGGCTGCCACTGTTGAACAGGCCCAGTGCGAGGGCTGTTTGATCGGCCGGAAAAATTTCGCCCACACTCTTGACTCCGGCCGAATAGTTGCCGCATTCAAATGCTCCCATTAAAAAACGCAGCCCGCTGAAGCTGGCCACGCTTTGGGCAATGGACTGGGCCATGTTGCTGAACGACCACCCGGCAAAAATGCTTGCCAACCCGGTCCGAACCCCGAGCTGATCAATCAACGCTCCAGCGGGAATTTGTCCTAGGGTCATACCCAGCATGAAGGCGAAAACGATGTAAGAGTATTCAGCCGCCGTTAGATGTAGTTGGGTCAGAAGGGTAGGGGCGACTGTCGCAAGCACCAGGCGATCAACGAAGTTAATGGCTAGGGCTAGCCCCAGGAGGGTGGCCAGCCACCAGGCGAGGGGTCGAGCTGAAGGACCATGCTCTTTTATGTTCACGCTGCGGGGCATCAGTAAGCGATAAAGCACAGACGGCTGGCAACTTATGAAACTAAACCACCTGCAGCACTGTGCTGATCGTCCGGGCAGAGCTCGACCCGACCATGACGTCGAACGTCCCCGGTTCGACCACCCAGCGCATTTCGGCGTTGTAAAACCCGAGTTCGGCCGGAGTGAGCTTGAATCGAACGGTTTGCGTCTCGCCGGGTTTCAAGTGGAGGCGTTCGAAGCCTCTTAACTGCTTGATCGGCCGCGTGACGCTGCTGACTTGAT
>JAJYNF010000064.1 GCA_021786455.1 Acidobacteriota bacterium | reverse complement strand
CCGGGAACGGCCCGATAAGCGTGATTCAGGACCCAATCCTGGATCGTCTTGAGCTCCTGCGGGGTGCGGTCGGGGCTTTCGAGGACATAGCGGTACACAAGGTTGCTGGGGCTCGACATGGGAGCGATGGTCGAAGTGACTCCCGGCGGCAGGCTAACACCGGCGAGACGGCGGAAAGCATAATCGTGCACGAAGTAGTTGCCAGCACCGTAGTGGAAGGTTAAGGCCACGTACGAGAGCCCATAGAGTGAAATGGACCGCATGGCCTTCAGCCGGGGAATACCGTTCATCTGAATCTCGATCGGAACGGTGATCAGCCGCTCGACTTCCTCCGCGGCATGGCCGGGCCATTGGGTAATGATTTCTACAAACGGAGGAAATAAGTCGGGATAAGCGGACACGGGCATTTGGCGGAAAGACAAAATGCCGCCCACCGCGATCACAGCCACCAGCATTAGAATAAAGAAGCGCTGGCGAAGTGCGAAACGAACAATGCGATGAATCATTTCGGATCAGGCGCCTCCGCGCCGTAGATCGAGCGGGGCAATGGCAGGATCCCCGCTTTCATCATTCCCGCGAAAGGGCAAACTGTAAGAAGAGGCTTCCATTGCCTACCACCCGATCACCTTCGCGCAGCCCGCTCAGAATCTCCGTTTGGCCGTTCTGGCTGGCGCCGGGCGTCACCAGCCGTTGCGCAAATTGGTCGGAGCCCGTCTCGACGTACACGAACGGCTCATTCACGCTGTTGCGGAGGACGGCATCGTCGGGGATGGCGAGCCCGGTGACCTTCCCTGCTTCTACCGTCGCCGTCACGTACATACCCTTCTTAAGTTTCAGGCCCGGGTTGTCCGTCACGACGCGCACCTGGAGGGTGCGCGTCGTTGGGTCGAGCGCGGGCGCAATGTAGGAAATACGGCCGTGGAATTTCTCCGGGTAAGCGTCCGTTTCAATGGTCACCGGCTCGCCCAAGTGAATTTCTCCCAGGTTCTGCTGGAAAACATTGACCAGGACCCAGACCGTGCTCATGTTCGAAATCGTGAACACCAGCGTCGAGCCTGCCTGCACTACCTGTCCGGGCGCGACGAGGCGTTCTACAACCTCCCCGCTCACCGGCGCGAGCACCGGGATCTCGGGCGAAGCCGACGGCTGCGTCAGGCTGTCAGGTTTGTCAACCCCCAGCACGGCGAGGGATTGTTTTGCGGCCTGAAGGTTGGCCAGCGCCTGATTTCGGGCGGATTGCGCGTTGAGCAAGTCCATCTGGGCGACGGCGTGATGGGCGTAAAGGTCTTTGGCGCGGGCATAATCTTCCTGAGCAAGCGTGTAGGAATCACGCGCTTTGAGGTAAGACGCCCGTAACCTCGAAAAGTTGGGACTGCTGACGTCACACAGAGGCTGACCGGTGCGCACAAACTGGCCCGGCTCAACCAGCACCCGCGTGACCGGCCCGCCGACCTGCGTGATGACTGGCGTCGTCTCGAAGGCGTTGTAAGTCACGGAGCCCGGCAGGCGGAGCACCCGGGCCATAGTCGCTTGCGTCACGGGAGCGACCTGTAAGTGCCCCAGTTGGTTCTGAGGCACGGAAAACAACTGCGCCTTGGGTGTGGCCGCCGACCCGTAGGCGGTGGTCCTTGCCGCGCTCGGACTGGAACCGCTGTTACCACAGCCGGTGGTTGCCAGAGCGAAGAGAATCCCCAGGGCCAGGAGTGTTCCGGTGGCCCGCCGTTGGGTCGCGTTATCAATTTTTTTGCTCATGGTAAGTGCCTCACAGCTACAGCCTCTCGCAGTTGTTCGAGGGACAACATGTAACTGGCAAGCGATTGGCGGTAAGCCAGCTCGGTCGAGCGGTAGCTGCGCTCGGCGTCGAGGAAATTCAGCAAGCTGACCGCTCCACGCTCGTAAGCGTACCGGCTGATGTCGAGAGAGTTCTTAGCCTCTTGAAGATAGCCCGACTGGTAGAGTTGCACAACTTGCGAGTTTGACCGGACAGCCTCGTAGGCTGAGGTTACATCGGTCAGCACGGACTGGTCCACCACCGCCTCGTTCTCATCGGCTTGCGTCACGCCAAAGTGCGCGCGGGCGATGTTGCCCTGGTTGCGGTTGAAAATAGGGATTTCCATGTTGAAGATGAAGCTGGCGGTATTAAGGGCAGAAACGTGCGTGTAGTAGAGACTGGCCGTGATGTTTCGCTTGCCATTCGCTTTCTGGAGCTGGTAATTGCTCTCCGCAGCGAGGACGCCTTGCTTGGCTGCCAGCAGGTCCGGGCGCGCCTTCAGCGCCAGAGACTCAAAATCCTCCCGATTGCCGTGAAGAGCCCGGTAAACCAGATGTCCGGCGACGTCGTAATTAGCCGGCACGGAGTCAAAGCCGACCAACTGCCGCAACCCCGCCAGCGCCTGAACCAGAGCGAGTCGGGCTTGGGAAACGTCTGTCTGGAACTGAAGCCGCTGGAGCTTGATCTTGAGCAGGTCCCCTTCACTGATGGCTCCGGCTTTATACTGGGTCTCGCTTAGCTTCACAGTTTTTTGGAAGCTTGCCAGGTTCTGCTGAGCAAACTTATGATTGGACTTCGCCAGTAGAGCACTGATGAATTGCTGCGCCACACTATACGTCAGAAAGCGCGCATCGTCGTTGACCACCGAGCGGGTGACCGTGGTTTGGTCCCGAGCCGCCTGCATGCGCGCCTGCCTCTTATGTCCGCGCTCGAAGGTATAACTGGCCCCCACGTCGAATTCGGTGATCTGGTTCAGGTTAGTTCCCGTGAATTGGCTCGGAACGATCGGGACGAAAAGGTCGTCGTAAGTGAACACCGGGTTCGGACGCAATGAGGCGGTGATCTCATTGGCTTGGCTTTCCTGAATTTGTATCCGAGCGGCCTTGAGGGCCTGATTGTGTTTCAAGGCAAGTCGGATAGCCTGCGAGAGCGTAATTTTCACTGTCGGAGCCGAATTTCCCCCCGCCAGAAGGGCGCTCGTGGTCACAAGTGCAGCTACCGCCACGCCGATAACCCGCAGGAGGAAATCAGGATGGAGTTTCAAGCTTAGGAAAATTTGCGTTGGATTTCGCATCTGGATTCAACCGCCAAAGCAAAGATGAAGGGGAAGCTTTTGCTTCCGTTCCAAGTTCTTTCGGGGGATTGTAGCGAAGTTGGGGACGTTCAGGCTAACGGAGGGGCCCGACCAAAGACGGCGGAGTCGCGGCGGGAGTGAGGGACCCCGGGGACGGGCAGCGGCAACATTGCAATTGGCCCGTAAGGCTGGGATGCAAACACAGCAACGGCGGGCCGTGATCCGCTGTATCGGGCGGCTTGACATAAGGGGCAGAAAAATGGATTTTCACTCGCCCATGGCGCAGGCGAAGCGGTGTGATGGATTTCTGGGCTGCAACCCATCAACGCTTGGAGGCTATGGTGATGATGAACGGCGGCGACCAGCAAGAAATAAACTTGCACGAAGGCGAGCAGCTTCGCCATTCCCGCCTGCGCCTTCCGCGATTGAAAGCTCCTTCTCACGAGCAACTATCTTAGCATACTGAAATCTGAAAACCCTTAAGTTGACTCCAAGGGGGCTCATGCGCCCTCGGGTCCCGGCCGCCACCGGGTTGCGCGGACGGATATTGACTCGATGCCGGGGTGTGATGGCGGGTTGTACCTGCCAGGAATTGTCTGCTTGGCATAAATGCGCGATGCTTTGACCGCCCCGTCCTCGGGAAAATTCTCGAGCGGCCTATGACTTATGATCCGCGGGACGCCCTCCGCGCGCCAACGCGCTAAGATGAGCATAAATTTTCTTGCACTCGCTCAGCGGTCGCGCCGGCGTGCCCCACACGGTCAGCCCCTTTCGAACGATCTTGCCGGGCAGAACTCCCGCCTGCCCGCCAATCACCGCGCCTGGTTCGACTTGGGCGTGGTCGCCGATGCCGACCTGTCCAGCCATCACGACCTCGTCGCCGATTTCGACGCTGCCCGCGATACCCGTTTGGGCGGCGATCAGACAATTTCGCCCAATGTGAACGTTATGGGCGATCTGAACGAGGTTATCAACTTTGGTTCCTGCGCCAATGCGAGTCTCCCCCAGCGAGCCGCGGTCCACAGTCGAGTTACTTCCGATTTCGACATCATCCTCGACAACCACGCCGCCGATCTGCGGAAATTTCACGTGCTGGCGGCTGACCGTGACATAGCCAAAACCATCAGAACCAATGACCACGCCCGCGTGCAGGGTAACCCGGTTTCCGATTCGCGCCCCCCGATAGACGGTGACGCGCGGATGGAAATAGCACTGGCTACCAATCTGGACGTGTGCTCCAACGAAGACGCTCGCCACAAGACAGGTTTGCGACCCCACGCGGGCGCCCTCTTCAATGACCACGAAAGGGCCGATAGAAGCGTCGCGGGCGACTTCAGCGGAGGCGTCCACGACAGCGGTCGGATGGATACCGGAAGCCGGTTTGGCTTCTCGATAAAGAATCTCCGCCACACGCGCCAAAGCCGCCTTGGGCCACTCCACCGCAATCGTGGTTCGCCCCGGGACGGAGATCCCCCTCGGGACAAAAAGACCACCAGCCCGCGACTGCCGTGCGCGGGCTAAGGCCCGTGGCTCCTCCGCGTAGCTGAGATCTTCCGGTCCCGCCGATTCAAGCGAAGCAATGCCGCGGATCGCGAGGCTCCCGTCACCCTCCAGTTTCCCTCCAACCAGCCGGGCAATTTCGTCAACGGTCATGTTACCCCCTACCCTCCGATAGCCCGTTCGGGTTGTAAAGACGCCTGCTTTTCCCCGACCAGGTTGTTGATTGCAGAAGACGAATTCAGGGTCCGCGCTTTGGTTTAGGGATAGAGCGGCGGGTCGCCAACGGGCCGAGTCTTCCAGCGTCGGTGAACCCAAAGCCACTGATCGGCATAGCGCCGGACATACTGTTCGATCACCAGAGTAAAATTCGCGGTGTTGGCGGCGATTTCCTCTTCCGGGTTGGGGCGACGAATCCACTCAACAGCGTCGAAGTGAAGTCGATATTTCCTCAGTTGGCGATCCCAGATGACCAATCCCAGAACCACGGGCGCGCCGGCCTTCCGCGCGATGCGTGCCGGGCCTGCGGTCGTGCAGGCTGGGAGACCGAAAAAGTTAACAAAAATGCCTTCGTCCGGCAGCATGTTCTGATCCATCAACACTCCAACCGATTCCCCGCGCCTGAGCGCGCGCAGCACGCCGCGGGCAAAATCCTTTTTTTCAATGGGCCGGCCGCCGCTCGCCGACCGGTAGCGGTTGATCAGCCGGTCGAGCAGCGGGTTGTCCATCTCTCTCACGACGAAGTTGCAAGGATGGCCATAAACCCCGTGGGCGAACGACCCTAATTCCCAATTACCGAAATGCGCGGTTAGAAGGAGCACGCCTCGCCCTTGCCGCTGCGCGCGGGCAAAGTTTTCAAAGCCGTCGTAAATGATGAGCCGCTCAATGTTCTCGCGGTTGAGATGTGGAAAGTGGGCGAAGTCGGCTAGCATCCGGCCCAGTGTGAGGAACTCGCCGCGCAGAATCCGGCGGCGGTGCGCTTCGCTCCACTCTGGGAAGGCTATCCGCAGATTGATCGTGCCCGTTTTGCGGAGCCTGGGCCATAACCAGTAACTCAGCGAAGCCAGACCGGCACACGCGAGCCGAGCCAAGCTCAGCGGCATAATCTCTAAGGTCTTTAGAACCAGCCAGGCGAGCGCGTATTCGACGCGATGCCCGAAGCTAGGTTGGCGCGCGTGCTGAGCGTTGGGCGGACGAGTTGTCTTTTCCCCCCTCAATGCCGGTCTAGCGTCCTTCAAACTTTGCAAAGCTCTGCTCCGCTGACTTGCTACGAGCGGGAATACCGTCAATCTCCGCCGCGGAACGGATCAGATTAATCCTACGCGCCACGCTTCCCGCAGGGTGCTCCCGA
>JAJYNF010000061.1 GCA_021786455.1 Acidobacteriota bacterium | reverse complement strand
AGCTCGCCGACTCGCCCGATGACGCCCAAACGAATGTTATGCTCGTTGAGTTCTCGAAGGCCCTTGCGCAAATATTCCTGCAACAGCCGCATCAAAAGTTCAACTTCACTCCGCGGCCGCTTCCAATTTTCAACCGAGAAAGCATACAGGGTGAGATATCGAATACCCACCTCCGCACTCGCCTCGATCACGCGCTGAACTGCGCCCATGCCCGCGCGGTGGCCGGCGATACGAGGTAGCCGTCTTTTCCTCGCCCATCGCCCATTTCCGTCCATGATGATGGCTATGTGCTGCGGTAATCGCTCGGGATGAATTTGGGCAAGCAGGCGGGCTTCGGGGGCCTCGCTGCTCATGGGGCCTCGGGTTCGTTGGAGCTTGCTCCGCGCTTCCTCGGCGCTCGTCGCGCCACTGCCCTCGATTGGCAAATTCCTTGACCTAGCGCCGCCCTTCCTCGGTTCGTATCACCCCGCATTTTCGCTCGACCTGAGCGAACCCGCGAGCGCGGCATGAATGCCGTGGGTGGGCTTGGGTAGAGTTGGATCAACGACCTCACCCCTGTCCGTTGTCACAGGGCAAGATATTACCAGTTGCGACGGTGCGATGCAAGCCGCTGTTTATGCGCCTTCCGTGCCCATTTATCCATTGCGCCCAGCGTCTGGGGTTGCGACCGTTTTTAACCTCGGCACGCACCAAAATGCGCGCCCAGCGGACAATTGGAAATTGCCCTTGCCCAAGCCGCGGCGGCTCGACAGCGGCCATCCTGACCGGCCGGCGGGACATTCCACGCGACCAGACCCGTGACAGGGCTTGGGAGCCGTCGCGACGGCTCCTCACCGGTTACTTTTAACATGTCTCGATACGAGGGATTGACACGCGCGCTGGGGGGTTCTAGAATCGGGCTAAGTTATGGCCATTTGCCAAGGAGCGCGGCGTTGGAGCTGGATGACAATTTTAAGCGGCTGGTGCGCGAACTGGGCGAGGCCATCAACAACGCTTTGGCCAGTTCTGACGACGTCACGGAGGTGCTCACGCGCATCCGCTCGGCCGGCTACGACCTAGTTCTCGTTCTGGAACTCACCATCGGCTTTAACCGGCGAGCCAACCAGCAGGCTGATGACCGGCAGGATATCGTGTCGGAGCGAATTTCACCCGTCGAAGTAAAATTCAACTCCGAAGACGCAGAATTCCTGCGCGCGCTCAAAATCAACTTGGAACGCGAGCCCTGAAATTCCGCTGGTCCTTCGACCCTGTGAATTAGCTACGGCAGGCTGTCGCGGCCAACTGGTCGGGAGCTGGAGCGGGAAATTGAGCGTTCGGGCTTATCCGGCGAAAATGGGGAGCAACTCCTTCGCCGCGCTTAAGCCGGGTTATCGCACCGTGAAAGCTTGCTGAAGCGGCACGCTCTCATCTGAATCGCCCACGTACACAACGAATTTGCCCGGATTAACTTTCCAGCCTCCAGATTTCACGTCCCAGTAGGCCAACGAGCGACGGTCGAGCGTCACCGATACGCGCCGAGTTTGTCCCGGTTCGAGCACCACGCGCTCGAAGCCCTTCAATTCTTTAACAGGACGCGGCACGGTTGCCGACGGATCGCCCACGTACACTTCAGCAACTTCGGCGCCGGGGCGCTGACCCGTGTTCTGCACGTCAAAGCTGACCGTAATCGGCCCGTTCGGCGAGGCGACCAGCGGCGTTACCTTGAGGTTGTTAAAAGCGAAGGTGGTGTACGAAAGGCCAAAACCGAATGGAAAAAGCGGCTTGACCTTGCTCCGGTCATAATAACGGTAGCCGATAAAAATCCCTTCGCGGTAATGCACGTTGCGCGTCCCAGGCTCTTCGTAATAGTTGTGATAGGTCGGATTGTCTTGGACCCGCCGCTCCCAACTGATGGGCAGCTTGCCCGAAGGGTCCACCTGCCCGAAGAGCACCTTGGCCAGCGCCGTGCCCGCTTCCGAGCCGCCATACCAGGTGGCAACGAGAGCCGGAACACGGTTGAGCCAGGGAAGAACGTCCACGCTCCCGCCAGAGGTCAGCAGAACAATCGTATGGGGATTCGCGGCGGCTACGGCTTTGATTAAATCATCTTGCCCGGGCCGAAGTTTGAACGTGCGGTCGTGCCCTTCGCTTTCCGTGCGGGGGTTAAAGCCCACAGAAACGATGGCCACATCTGCCATCGCCGCAAGCTTGCGAACATTGGGCTCCAGCATCTGCTCCGCCGGGATCACCCCAAAGCTGGCGCGAATCCGCACAGTTTGTGGGAGATAATCCAGGCGAACGGCGGCCGGCTGGCCCGCGGGTAGATTCACCACCGTGGATAACGGGTCCTGCGCCTGACCGGGCCCAGCCTGCAACACGTCTTGTCCGTTGACGTAGAGGTGGAAAGAATCCAACCCCGCCGCCGCGACAATGAACCGCTGGCGCCCGGAAACCTTCGGCGTGTAATAGCCCGTCCAGCGGACGGCAATCTTCTTGGTTGTGGGAGGCCCAAAAATAAATTGCCCCCAATGATTCAGGTCGGCGACCACGCTGACTTTAGACGGTTTGCCCGTGAACGTCGTGTTGTTGAACTCTTCCTGGGTCAAGCCGGGATGTTGCCCGGCCTGGTCCGTCGTAAACGGGCTCCGGTAGTGTTCAAAGAAGAACATCGGCCCCCTCGGACCGAAAACGTCGTTGAGATTTTTAACCCCTTTGTTCCAATAAACCTTTGTACTCGGCCCAAGCCAGTCGGCCAAGCCGGTCAAAAAGCTGACCGGCGCGATCGCCGTCACGTGGGCGCTGCCGCCTGCGGAAGCCTCCGCCGGGTAAGCGTCCGGCCCAATGAGCGCAATCGAGTGGATTTTTTGCCGGTTGAGAGGCAACAGGTGGCCTTCGTTCTTCAGCAACACCATGCTTTCTTCAGCGGATTGAAGCGCCACGGCTAGCGAATGGAGGTTGTAAAGCGGAAGATGCAGGTCTGTCTGGTTGTGGTTGATAAATCCAAACTCCACGGCCACTCGTAGAATCCTTCGAACCTTGCCGTCAATCGTGGCCTCGGAGACCTGACCGTCTCGAATGGCCGGCAAAAGCGTGGCGGCGTTCATATACCTGGGCGACGGCATCTCCAGATCAAGGCCCGCGTTCGCGTCCTCGATGCCGTTGTGCGCCGCACCCCAATCCGACATGAGAATGCCCTTGAACCCCCACTGCTTTTTCAATACGTCCGTGTCCAGAAATTTATTGGCCGTGCAATACTCGCCGTTGACCCGATTGTAGGCGTCCATCACCGCGCCCACGTGCGCTTGCTTGACGGCTGCCTCAAAAACAGGCAAGTAAATCTCCCGTAAGGCGCGCTGGCTGACAATGGCGTTCTCATGCATACGGTCGTATTCCGCGTCGTTGACCGCGTAGTGTTTGATGGTGGCGACCACGTCCTCGCTCTGCACGCCCTCAATGTAGCCCACAGCAATTTGCGAGGCGAGGTACGGGTCTTCTCCGAAATATTCAAAGTTGCGGCCGTTCATCGGCGCACGGTACATATCCACGCCGGGCCCCAGGAGAATATTCACGCCCCGCGCCCGCGCGTCCTGGCCGATGGCTCGGCCCACTTTCCGCGCCAGCGCCGGGTCCCACGACGCCGCCAGGCCGATTCCGCCTGCATAAGCAATGCTCGGCCCCCAAACCCGAACCCCCACCGGCCCATCGGACATCTTCAACCGTTGCAGGCCAATCTGAGGCATCGCGTGAGTGAACATCCCGTCCACTCCTCCGATGAGTTTGATCTTCTCTGCGAGCGTCAGCTTGGCCAGCATCGCGTTGACTTCCGCGTTGACCTGCGCCGCCGTCAGCTTGGCGGGATATTCAAATCCTCCCGCGGCCATTCCCGTGGCGCTGACCATCAACGCCACGACGGCCGTCATCAGCCACCAACCCAGACGTTTCCCGTTTCGTTTGTTCACCTGGACCTCCAGTCGAACCGCGCATTATACCCCCCTTGGCAGTTTCCGCAAGGGTGCTGCGCACCGGATGCAAACCTTCCAGCATGGGCGCGTGGCATAGGAGCTCAGTGACGAATTCAATCAAGATGAAAAACTTCTTCGAGCCCCTCCATCATTTGGTCAGGCCGCCCGCCCTCGAGCGACTCGAAGTAGGGAGCCATAAGGGCTTGCCAACGGTGATTGACGTCCTGGTCGGCCATGCCGGATAAGGCTGCCTCAAAGCTTTCCGGCGTCTCGAAATAGCCGAACAACAGGCCATCCGAACGCAAGAACAGCGAATAATTGCGCCACCCCGCCCGCCGAAGCGCCTCCAGCATTTCCGGCCAGACGTTCTTATGATGAAGCTTGTACTCCTCGATTTTCTCCTTACGAACCTTCAGCAAAACCCCGACTCGTTTCATTGTGCGCCTCACGCGCCTCGTAACTTTAACTTCAGGCCGTCTATTCTGGCATAAGTTGGGCTCCGCACGGCGCAAATTGCAGCTCGCGGTTAGGAGTGCCACTCACGACGGCTGTGACGCGCATCACATCTTTGCGCGCGCCGACGATGCACTCTGGAGCCAGTCGCTGGAGGGTGCCATGAACTCGACAAGCCTTGTTTATTTGTGGGTCGGACTCGGTTTTGCAGCCTTCGGGTACGCAGCCTATCGTGC
This sequence comes from Acidobacteriota bacterium, assembly GCA_021786455.1. Taxonomy (GTDB): domain Bacteria; phylum Acidobacteriota; class Terriglobia; order UBA7540; family UBA7540; genus JAKCCV01. The sequence goes on along the minus strand of JAJYNF010000061.1, from coordinate 26,204 downwards.
TATACGAATGTATCGCCGCTTTCGAGGCAAGCGGCTCGTTACCTGCCCTGAAAACCAGCAGACGGCGGCTGTGGCCCTTGACGCGACCGCCGCGACCCGCGAGGCCTTCTGGGGCAAGCCGCATTTTCGCCTCGCCGAATGCTCCCGTTGGCCGGAGCGTCGCGACTGCGGCCAGCCTTGCCTGGGCCAGATTGAATCCAATTTGGAGGGTTCACTGGTTCAAAACATTGTTGCCCAGTGGTATGCCGGCAAGCGCTGCGCCTACTGCGGCAAGCCGATTGTCGAATCGGAACCCGTCTGGGCAGACCATAAGCCGGCCCTCGCAAGCCGCACTGAACCTCCGGTCGAGTGGGACCATCTGCCGCCTGAAAGACTTCCAGAAATGTTCCAAACCCGCCTGCCCGTCTGTTGGTCATGCCAGGTCGCCGAGGCTTTTCGTCGCCGATTTCCGGAACAAATCACGGACCGTCCCCCGAGCAAGTTCCGCATTCGCTTCTGAAACGAACCCAACACCATCGTGAGGAGAAGGGAAGGGAAGAGTGTTACCACCCGGTCCTGACCGTGGGTTAAAATGGCCGCATGCGGTCAAAGGCTCCGAGCTATGAAGAGCGCCTCAAAAAGCAAACTCATATCAGCGTCGAGCGCTACTTTGAAATCTCGCTCTTGCTCAGCCTCGGTACGGCCTTCCTAACCCTTGCCTCAACGGGCAAACTGGATTTACCTTCGGTGGCGCTGGTTTCGTGCGCCCTGCTGATTCGATTATGGGGTTACGTGAAGGAACGTGATTTATCCCTTTCACCGCGCACGGTGAGCCGCCTGGCGATCTTTTATATATTCTTTTTCTGGTTGGACTTGTTCGTTTTTTCCTCCGGACCGACCCTGCTGGACAGTATGCTGACGGCCACGGTCCATCTGATCTTGTTCGCCACGGTGGTCAAGGTTTTTTCCCCTCGAAGCTACCGCGACTATGCCTACCTGGCCACGCTGTCCTTCATGATGATGCTCGCCAGCGCGATTCTTACCGTTTCGACGACGTATTTGGCTTTCTTCATTCTCTACGCCTTGTTTGCAATCTCGACCTTTATCAGCTATGAAATCAAGCGCTCCATGGAGGCTGCGTCCGACCCGCCCCGAGGGCCTTTTCCGCATCCCGTGCGCAACCGCGCAGAATTGGAGAAAGCTCTGTCAGCGACAGCCATTGGCTTGGTGGCGGGCACGATGGTTCTGGCTGCCTTACTCTTCTTTGTCATCCCCCGCTACCGGACCGGCTACTTGACCGGTTTGGGTTCAACCACCGAGAACATTACCGGCTTTTCCGAAAGCGTGAATTTGGGCGATATCGGACGCATCAAACGTTCTAACGAGGTCGTCATGCGGGTCATTCCGGCGGGCGATCCAAGAAATTTCATGGGTGTGAAGTGGCGTGGCGTGGCCCTGGACAGCTTTGACGGACGCCACTGGTACAATGACAACACCGACCAGGTGATGTTTCCTCCGGCGTCTTACCATCGTTTCATAGTTCCGCCGGGCAAAGGGGTTCTCAACCGCCCGCGGCGCATTCTTCGGTACCGGGTCCTGCTCTCTTCGGTCTCAACCGACGTACTCTTTGCCGCCGCGGTTCCAGAAGAAATTTTTGGCCGATTCCGGATGCTTTCGCTCGACCAAACCCGCTCCTTGCACAATCCACAGCACTTCGGTTCGCCTGTTCAGTACGAAGTTATTTCGCAAGTGGGAATGCCCTCGCCCGGTCAACTGCGTGCCGCCCCAGCGCATTACAGCGAGGAAATGCGGTTCCTTTATCTCCGTTTGCCACCCCAGCTCGACCCCCGAATTAAAGAACTGGCCCAAACGCTGACGGCCCACGCGACCAACAACTACGATCGCGCGATCGCGATTCGCGACTACTTGCGAGACCATTTCACCTATACCCTTAATCCCGCCGGCATTCAGCCCAACCACCCCATAAGCAGCTTCCTGTTCCAGGTTAAAAAAGGCTATTGCGAGTACTTTGCCTCCGCCATGGCCGTGATGCTCCGCACGCTGGGCATCCCCGCGCGCATTGTCAACGGTTTCCAAACGGGAAGCTACAACACGATTGGCAAAGATTTTGTGGTTCTTGCGCGCGACGCCCATAGTTGGGTGGAAGTTTATTTTCCCGGCTATGGATGGATTCCCTTTGATCCGACGCCACCGAATCCCTATCCCGTCATTCCTTCCAAGCTTGACGATTACCTGGATGCTTTGAGCCTTTTTTGGAACGAGTGGATCATCAACTACGACTTTACCCATCAAGTCGAGCTGGTTCGCCGCGTCGCATTAACCACCAAGCAGTTCCAAGGCACCGCTCGGCAAAGGCTGCTCGGCTTGAAACAACGCGGCATTCGCCTGGCTTCTCAGATTGAGCTCATCCTCATGAAGCACAAGCTGCTCGTTCTTGCGTTGATGGCGGCTATTGTCGGCTGGCTCATGATGAGCGAGAGAGAACTGACATGGGGAGAGATCCGCATTATGTGGGCGCTCAGATTTCCCCGCCATAACCAAAACCTTAGCCCCCATGAGGCCACGCTAACCTACCAGCGATTCCTCGCCTTAACGCGCAAAAGAGGCTTTCGCAAAACCCCCAGCGAGACTCCTCGAGAGTTTGCGCGTCGGTTGGAAGGCTCCAGCCTTGGCCGCATGCCCGAAGAGTTTACCATGCTTTACAACGCCTCTAGATATGGCCGGAATGCCATCCCTCTCTCAAGATTGCGAACGCTGCTGGACGCCATGCGTCAGTCGCCGCCCTCATAGACTTGCCACGCATAGTATTCGTTTTCCTCGGGACCACCGCAGCGTTCCCCGCGTGAACCAGCCGGCATGCCAGTTTTTGTCATATCGGATTGACGGAAATTGCCCTCGCTGATGTGGCTTGGAGGGATCGCCATTTCGGGTATTTGGATAACGGCTTTTGTTTCAATAGAATAAACGGAGAATATTAATTGTCATCCACGCCGAAATTGGCAAGTCGTTTGCTCATTATCACGCCGACGGCCCGGGAAACAAATCCGAACGAAAGAAAATCATGAGGAGGATGAATGAGAAAGAGCTCAAAAGGTTTCACCTTGATCGAGCTGTTGATCGTCATCGCGATTATCTTGATTATCGCGGCGATCGCTATCCCGAACCTATTGCGGTCGAGGATCGCAGCCAATCAAGCTTCAGCGGTCGGGTCCCTGCGGACCTATAACACTTCTGAAGTCACTTACGCGACAACTTACAACACCGGCTTTGCCCCCAATTTGACTTACATGGGACCGCAAGCGACGGGGATTGTTCCGAATGTCACGGCGGCGGGGTTGCTGGACAACGTGCTTGCGCCCTCAGGAGACGTGGACAGCGCCAGCAAGAGCGGCTACAACTTCGTGTACTCGCCCGGAACAGCGGACAGTGCTGGTCATATCAACAATTACTCCTTCTGGGCGGACCCCATTGTCCCCGGCACGACGGGAACGAATTATTACTACACGGACGAATCGGGAGTGATCCGCCAGAATTCCACCACACAAGCGACGGCTTCGGATTCGCCACTCGCCGGCTGATTTAGCACGACAACGTTCGGCTTGGACTCAGGGGGCCGAGGAATCGGCTCCCTGTTTTTGTGTAAGGCGCAAGGTTACTCGACAGGGCATCTTTGTTTCTTCAGCGGATGTTGTTTGGGCAACATCCACTCCGCCAAGCCTACGCGCTCTGCCCTCCATCCACGACGATCGTCTGCCCGGTCATATAGTCGCCGCTTGCCGCAAGATAAAGGACGAGGCTTGAAATATCTTGAGGGCGGCCGGCGCGTCGCTGGGGTGTCGTTCGAATGCTTCTGCGTATAGCCGACGAGGGTTCTTCGCCCGGAAAGAGAATGGTCCCGGGAGCAATGCTGTTGACCAAAATATGCGGCGCCAGCGCCTTCGCCAAACAGCGAGTCAGCATGATGACACCCGCCTTCGAGGCGCAATAGTGCATGTAATCCGGCCAGGCGCGCAACCCTCCGAGCGAAGAAATGTTGATGATGCGGCCTCGCTTGCGGCGCATCATCATCTTCGCCGCGGCTTGAGCGCAGAAAAACGTCCCTTTGAGGTTGACCCCGAGTATTCTGTCCCAAGCTTCCTCCGTGAGCTTATCCCAGGACGAAGGGAAGAAAATGCCGGCGTTGTTGACCAGCAAATCCAAACGGTCAAATTTGCGCTCGACTTCGCGGAACATCGCCCGGACCTGAGCGGGCCGCGAAACATCGGCGCGGACGGCGAGTGACCGGCGTCCAAGTCGCGCGATTTCTCCCGCGACGGCCTGGGCTTCCACCCGCGAGGCGCGGTAATTCACAATCATATCCGCGCCGGCTCGAGCCAAGGTCAGGGCGATCTCGCGCCCCAGCCGCCGCCCTGCGCCGGTCACCAAAGCCACTTGCCCTTCAAGCGAGCAATCCATCACCTCTCGATGCATATCACAACGGGAAGCGATTTGCGAGGCTCGATTGGGCATCCGACATCGGCGTGGGGCTTTTGTGCTTTTCTAAGCCGCCAGCGGCCGAACCGGCAATGCGCGAGACGCGGAAAGCCCCACGGCCCAATTCCAGTCCCCAAGGCCAATTCTCACTGGCTCTCGGAGGGCGAGTGCTATAATAACGGCGAGTATGAGGACAAAGCTCGCGGCGCTTCTGATCGCAATATTGGGCAGCGGATTACAAGCTCCATCGGCCTCCGTGCGTCGGCTGATCCTGGTTTTCCCGCTTGAGAACCTGAGCTCCGTTTCCAACGTCGGATGGTTGTCAGAAGGCATTGCGAATCTGATCGGCGACCGGCTCGAATCACCCTCGAATTATGTCCTGAGCCGGGGCGAACGAAATAGGGCCTTCGAGCAGCTCGGATTCCCTCCCGACACAGCACTCACCTTGGCGAGCGAGTACAAAATAGCGGAGACTATGGGGGTTCAGGAAGCGGTCATTGGGAGTTTCAAGATCGCGGGCCAGCTTCTCACGACGCGAGTGCAGGTTCTGAACCTGGCCCAACTCAAGCTCTCGCCGCCTTTGATCGAGACGGGCAACCTGATGAATCTTGTGGGCCAGGAAACGGAGTTGGCCTGGCGAATCCGGGCGTTTTATGACCCCGACGCGATCACTGAGAGCGAAGCGGGTTTTTCCAAGCAGTTTCCCACCGTCCAGCTCAATGCGTTCGAAAATTACATGCGTGGAATCCTTGCCCCAGACTCCGCAAGCCGCCTTCATTATCTCAAAGAAGCCAACGTGCTCGATCCTTCGGATCATCGCGCGGCTTTTCAATTGGGTCGGGAGTATTTTAAGGAAAAGGATTACGCCGCGTCCGCAACGTGGCTTGAGAAACTTGTCTCCTCTGACCCTGCCTATAACCAGGCTCAGTTCATCTTGAGCGTGGACGACTTTTTCCTTGGCCATTACTCAAAGGCCGAATCGCTGATGGAATCGCTGGCTCGGCGAATTCCGCTGGATGCTGTTTTTAACAATCTTGGCGTGCTCGAGGCGCGGTCGGGCGATTATGCGCAAGCGTTGCCAGATTTTGAGCGAGCCCACCATGGCGATCCCAACGATCCTGACTACAATTTTAACGTGGCCGTGTGCGCATGGTACTTGAAGAAATACGATTTGGCGGAACGCTGCTTAGAAGCGGATCTCAAACTCAAAAAAAATGACAGTGACGCGCGCAGTCTATTAGCCGCGGTTTTCGGCGAGGTGGGCGACCAGAAAGATCGAACCCAGGAGCTTGATTGGCTGGCCGCGCACGGTGAAAATCCTCAAGCCGAGGCTACTGCTGACTTTTTGCCTCTTTCGCGCATAAAAGAAACATACGATGGGCACGGGTTCCGGTTGCTGGAGTTGGCGATTCAGGCGGCGAGAGAGCGAAAGCTAGGGCAGCCTGCACATCGTCCCCGAAACCACGCATTGGATAAAACCGGGCAAGCCGACCTCCCGGGCACTCGATTGCGCAACGGGAGCTTGGCTCCTTCGGCCATGGCTACTGCGCAGGGTGGCGGATGACCAGGGATCAACCCGAAAGACGACGATTCAAAACGGGCGGCCTTCCGCGGCGGCGAGGGCATTCCTTGAGCGGCAAACTATTTCAGCGGACATTCGTGTTAGCGGTTGGGCTCTGCGGCGTCATCCTGCCGCGGTCTTATTCCGCGACTCCAAGCCGCCCGTTGGTCGTCGAGGTGGACCTCGACGACGCCATTCAGTCGGTGACGGCCCGCTACGTCGTCAATGGAATCGCCTATGCCAACAACTTGCACGCCAGCGCGGTGCTCCTGGAACTGAACACGCCGGGCGGTTTGGAAGACTCGATGCGCGAGATTATCGAGGCGATTGTTGCGTCTCGCGCGCCGGTGATCACTTACGTCGCGCCGAGCGGCGCCCGGGCGGCTTCCGCCGGCTTTTTCATATTGATGGCCGGTGACGTGGCGGTGATGGCTCCAGGAACGAACGCCGGAGCGGCTCATCCGGTGGTGATTGGGGGGATGCACGTTGGCAAGACGATGGAGACGAAAATTGCGAACGACGCCGCGGCCTATATGCGGGCCATTGCCCAAAAGCGCGGCCGCAACGTTCAATTGGCGCAGGCCGCAGTCCTCAAAAGCCTGTCTTACACGTATCAGGAGGCGCTGGACGATCATCTGATTGATGCAGTGGCCAGCTCCCCGCAGCAAATCTTCCAGGAATTCAACGGAAAGACGATTGAGCGCTTTAACGGGTCAACGACCGTGCTGCGCCTCGAAGGCGCGCGGATTCTGGTCTATCCAATGTCCGGGTTCAGCCGGTTTCTATCGTGGTTGGCTGATCCGAACATCGCCTTCATCCTCGGCGCGTTGGGCGTGCTGGGTCTCTATGTCGAGTTCACGCATCCGGGATTCGTTTTGCCAGGGGTTGCCGGCGCCGTGGCCGTTGTCCTAGCCTTATTCGGCTTTCATCTGTTGCCGATCAATTACGTGGGCGTGCTTCTGATTTTGCTGGCCCTGGCGATGTTCGTCATGGAGGCAAAACTTAGCGCGCACGGTCTGCTGGCGCTGGGCGGTATTGTAGCGATGGTGGTGGGTTCGATGATTCTGATCAACTCGCCCTGGCCCGGCACGCACGTTCATCTCAGCACCTCCCTGAGCGTCACACTTCCCCTAGCCATCATCACAATCTTTCTCATGCGCCTGGCTTGGGCGGCGAAGCTCCAAAAGTCGTTGATCGGGCCGGAGGCCATGAAGGACTCCGTCGGCGTGGCGCGAACCGATCTCACCCCTTCCGGGAAGGTCATGGTTCGAGGAGAGCTTTGGGAGGCAAGGGCGCTGGAAAATATTCGCAGCGGGACTCGAGTCCGCGTCCGCCAAGTGGAGGGGCTAACGCTAATCGTTGAGCCACTTGAGAAATCCCGATAGACTGGGAAAGCCCTCGCGGAGGCTGACGAGTCGGACCCGGGCAAGCCGCCGCCGGGCAGCGAACCCGATGAAGAGAACACAATCTCAGTGGGCAGCCCCGCAGGGGGAGAGGAGCAGCGAATTATGGCTATCTTAGCGGCGTTGGTGATTTTCTTTTTTTACGCCATGGCCTGTTTGCACGTCCTGCGCGAGTACGAGCGCGCCGTGGTGTTTCGCCTGGGACGCGTGCAAGCCCCGGACAAGGGACCCGGGCTGATCTGGATTTGGTGGCCGATTGACAAGTTGGTGAAGGTATCGCTGCAAATTGAAACGTGGGACGTTCCGCCGCAGGATATCATTACGCGAGACAATATCTCCGTCAAAGTGAACGCGGTTCTACTCTACCGCGTGCTCAATGCTCAGAAGGCCGTCGTGGAACTCCGCAACTATCGCTTTGCCATCGAACAAGTCTCCGCTACAACACTGCGGTCGGTGTTGGGAGAAGTGGAGTTGGATGACCTGCTGGCGCAGCGCGAGAAGCTGAACGCGCGCCTGCAAACGATCATTGATGAGCAGACCGAGCCGTGGGGAATCAAGGTGAGTCAGGTGCAGGTGAAACAGGTGGATTTGCCTCAGGATATGCAGCGGGTGATAGCCCGTCAGGCCGAGGCGGAACGAGAGCGCCGGGCGAAGATCATCAATGCGGATGGAGAGTTCCAAGCCTCGACTCGCCTGGCGGAAGCAGCGCGGATTCTGGCGCAGGAGCCCATCACCATTACCCTGCGTTATCTCCAAACCTTGTCGGAACTCGGGCTGGAGAAGAATACCACCATCGTTTTCCCCATCCCCATCGAACTTTTGACGATTTTAACGCGAGCCAGCACAAAGTCGGAGCCTCCCGGGGCGTCGCCTTCGCCTGCCCCCCCCGCGGAGAAAACCTAGGGAGAGGCGCATGCCGCGCGCGGCATCGTAACTGAGGAGAAACCCAATGTTTGACTCGGGGGAAACGGCGCGGTCGGAGGGAGGAGTTTCCGCCCGCCACCTAGTGTTTATTTTTCTAGCGTGTGTCGCGGTTTGCGCGGTCTTCTTTTCGCTGGGTTATCTGGTCGGCTTTAACGAACGCGCTTCGAAGCCGATGATGGCCACGGAAAACGTTTCAACCCCGGCCGCAGTTCCTCCGATGGTAAACCCTCCCTCAGCCTCGCCGGGTTCCAACGCGGCCTCGGAACCTCAGACAGCCGGAAACAGCCCGAACATTGCCTCCGCGCCCGCGACGGCCGAGAAACCCGAACCACTCCTTACTTCGAAAACACCGGCACCCCCGCAAGCGCGGCCCACCGGAAGCGTAAGGCCCGCGACCGGCAACGTGCTTGCCCGGCAAACCGGCAAACCCCCGCGCCCCCCCGGCGGCGCGGGAGCAGGATATTCAGTCCAGGTCATGGCTTCACGGACACGCGCGGACGCGGAATCATTGGCCAAGCTTCTGCGAGGTCGAGGATACCCGGCCTTTGTCCTTTCAGCGCGGGCAATCAACGCGAAAGACCATCTTTTTCGCGTGCTGGTGGGGCCCTACACGACACGCGATCGGGCCGAAACATACCTGAAAAAGCTCGAGAAGGAAGGATTCCAACCCTTTATCAAACACTAAGCTGACGATGCGCATCTGTTCATTCCTTCCCTCAGCGACGGAAATCCTTTTCGCGTTGGGGGCGGGCAACTGCGTGGTGGGCGTGACGCATGAATGCGACTTTCCGCCGGAAGCCGCAACCAAGGCCGTCGTGGTACGGGCGCGCCTTCCGAAGGGATTGAGCTCAGGCGAGATTGACCGGCGCGTGACGGAGTCCATGGCGCGCGGCGAGAGTTTGTACGAGGTGGACGCGGCGGCGCTGGCGAGGTTGCGGCCGGACCTTATCATTACTCAGGATCTATGTCGCGTCTGCGCCGCCTCGCCGGGCGATCTCGGGCATGCCTTGACGGTGCTCTCCTCGGTCCCACGGACGGTTACCCTCAATCCCCGCTCGCTCGGCGAAGTGTGGAGCGACATCCGAATGCTTGGCGGCGCCATCGGACGCTTCCAAGAAGCGGAACGTCTTGCCAACGAGTGCCGAGCGCGAGTTGAAGCCGTTGAGCGCACGGTCGCTCGGGCAAGTTGCCGGCCGCGCGTACTGTGTTTGGAATGGCTCGACCCGCCGTTTATTGCCGGGCATTGGGTTCCTGAAATGGTGGTCGCTGCGGGTGGAGAGGACGCGCTCGGCAAAGCGGGCGAGCCGGGCTACCGGGCGGATTGGCCGACGGTTTTGGGCTCGCGTGCGGAAGTCATCGTGGTCATGCCGTGCGGATTCAATTTTAAAGAGGCGGTTCAGGAGTATCGCAGCATGAGCTTTCCCGACGGATGGAAGGAATTGCCTGCGACGCGAAACAGGCGTGTATATGCAGTGGACGCCACCAGCTACTTTTCGCGCTCGGGGCCGCGCCTTGCCGTCGGCGTGGAGATTCTTCGAGCCGCGATTCATCCGGATGGCGCTGTCACCGCGCCCCCGGATGCGCTCCGGCGCCTTGGTTAGTGACGGCGGAAGCGGCCTGGCACTGAAAACGATGGTTGGAACGGCGGCCGCTCAAAACATCGCTTTGACAGGCTGCTCGATCAGCCGGCGTAAGACGCTATCGGCCCGGGGCGGCGAAATGAGCCAGTCGCTGGGCGCGTCGGCGATAATACTCATAGGCGCCGAACAACACGCCGCTAAACAGCAAGCTGCTGGCCAGCGTGCTACCCAAGAAGGGGAGCGCTGCCACATAGCATGTGCCCAGGCCCAACAGCGTCCGAGGGTAGAGCATCCCGCCTAGCCAGACGCCCAGATTGCTGATAACAAAAAAAGCCGTGCCGCCCGCGAGCGAGGCAGCGACCACTTTCTTTAAGGAGATGCGGTCTCGCAGCCACCAGCCGATCCAGGCCACCACGGCAAATCCGAGCCAGTCCACCGTGTCGGCCCAACCGAAGTGCATGCGATAGATGGCGGTGGTCAGCAGAAAATCGCTCACGGCTAGCGCGGCGACCGGAAACCAAATCGAGTCGCGCTTGCGCAAGTAAGCGCCGCCGAACAGCAAGGCCGCGTAAGCAGGGCTGAAGTCCGGTGGGTGCGGCGCAAAGCGAGCCAGAGCAGCCAAGGCCACGATTAGGTAGAGCATCTTTTCAACCTCCGTAAGGTTCTATTTTGCCGGCAACTCAAATCGAACGCCAGTAAGAAAATTCAGTCGCCATGCCGGATATCCCAAGGCTTCCTCATACTTTTGATTCAGAAAATTGTTCATGCGACCGTAAAGGGTGATGCCCGCCGGCAGGCGGTAAGAGAATCCCCAGTTCGCCAGGGTATATCCTTTGTTCGTGAACATGCAAGGCAGGCCCGGGCCTCCTTCGCTCGGCGGCGCGCAGGCAAACAGCCCCAAATTGGGTTCGAGGTCCAGCACGGAGCCGCGCACGTAGCCGTTGGCATTGAGCATTAGCCGGCCGTCGAGCCAGGTGATATTAAAAAAGCCCGAGTTGCGGGGCTGACGAAAGAACGGCTGCCCCACCCGCAAAGGAGCGAGGGCGACATCCGCGCCATTCAACGCCAGTATCGAAGTATCGAGAAAAGTATAGCCGCCCTCGGCCGAAACGGAGCGTAGCGGCTGAGCGCGCAGCGAAACTTCCAACCCCTCGGCGCGTGAGTTGCCGAGATTGTCGGAAATGAAAGTGCTCAGGTTCGTCAGCGAGCCGCCGAGCACGACGATTTGGTCCTTAAAGCGGTTGTAGAAGTAGGTAACGTCCAAAGAAGCGCGGCGGGAAAAGAATTGCTGCTCGACGCCCGTATCGAAGCTCACGCTCTTTTCCGGCTTCAAATGCGGGTTGTTGGTGAAGGCGAGTTCAAAGCCGTCGGGAGCGCGAATGCCCGTGCCGAAACTTCCGTGCCATCGGGTGAGGCCGAGCCCTCCAGATCCGTCGCGCAGTAAGTAGGCGGCCGAAATGCGAGGATCCACTTCGGTGACCACGGATGCGGGCAAAAGCGGCCTCGATCCAAAGGCGCCTGGAGGCAAGCTATGCGTTTGGATGTCATCCAGTCGCGCGCCCACATTGAGCGCGAGCCGTCGCCCGGGAACCCAGCGGTTTTCGCCAAAAACGGCGAAGGTGCTTCGCGGCAACAGAAAGGGTGTGTTGCTCGCGTTCGCGATGTAAGTGTTTTTGGTCTGTTCTCGGTTGTATTCGACGCCAGCCACAAGATAGTCTTCCGCGGAAAGGGTCAGTTCGCTTTGCGTGTTCACGACGGCGCGCAGGTTGTGGGAATAAGAGTCGCCAAAAGGGGTGACGAAGAAATAACGATTAAGGGATAGATCGCCGCTCGTGACTTGCCGCCAGCGCGGCGTGATCTGCTGGGCGTAGCTCGCGCCGTAACCAAAGAGGTTCTGCTCGTCCCGGGAGATGGTGTCAATACCGGGAAACAAATGGTCGGGGTCCGAGCCGAACGGTCCGGGAACGCCGGCGGTGTTGGCATTGCCAAAAAAGTTAAACCGAAACTGTCGGCGCGGGTTTTGCGAATATCCAAGCGTGAGAAACGCGCTCTGGTCGCCATATTGGTCGTTTTGAACCAAGCCGTCGGTGTCGAGGCGAGAAAGATCATAAGCCCAGCTCAGGCCGTGGGTGAAGCCGCTGCCTCCCGTCGCGAAACGGCGGGTCAGATGGCTACCCACCTCCTCCAGGCCGGAAAAGTGAGGTGAGCCTCCGCCGCGCCGGGTGACAAGGTTGATCACGCTGGCGATGGCGTCCGAACCGTAGAGAGCGCTTTCCGGCCCTCGCGTTACCTCGACGCGCTCCACCCCGCTCGCGGGGAGCGGAGCAAAATCAAAGTCGCCGCCAAACTCGTTCAACGGGATGCCGTCCACCATCACCAGGTTGTAGTTGGAACTTCCGCCGCGGACAAAAACGCTGGTTACGCCGCCCAACCCCCCGGTCTCGTTAACCACCACGCCCGGCACTTGACGCAAGGCTTGGAAAATGTTCTGAACTCCCTCGTCTTGAAGTTGGCGGTGGGTGATCACACTGACCGAAGAGCCAAGCTGGGAAGCAAGCGCGCCTCCGAGCGACGCCGAGACCACCACTTGCTGCTTGACGGCGCTCAGCCGCAAACGAAGGTTGAGCGTCCGATGGGTCGCGCGGTCGGCCAGACGAACCGGGCCGGAAGCGCCGGAAAGTCCCGGCGAGTTTGCAATCAATAAATACTTTCCCGGTGGAAGTTGACCAAAGCGGAAATAGCCTCGCGCGTTCGAGCGGATTTCTTCAAGAGGTTCCAGGCCTCGAATCAAGCGTACCCGCGCATGGCTCACGGGTCGGCTGCTGGGATCGAGGACTCTGCCCTCGATCGTTGCTGCTCTGGCGGAAACTGCCGCGAGCAGAGACAAGACGGCTACAATTTCCGTGAATTTTAGCGCCGCGTGAAACGTTCGCCGGCTAAGAGTGGGTTCCGCGTCGGGCCTCTTCTGATTAGCGGAATGTTGCAGGCAGGCTGTTGTTGGGTTGCTTCCATGAGCTAAATCCACTTTCTCGCTCCTTCTCCCGCTCGCTCGGCGGGGACTCTCGGCGGAAGGGAGCGATGGAAGCTCCGGCGACTTTCGCAACACTCAGGTGGAAAGCGCCGTACCCATGCTCTTTGCGCCGAAGAGTCGGCTTGGGTAACGTTCCAGGGCAGGCTTCCTGGCTCTCGGGTTCTCGCGGAATTCTCAGCCTTCCCATGCCGCTCGAGCGGCACAGTGGCGGAGCCTAAAACTCCTCGGAGAATTCAGCTCGCCGATTACAGTGGCGGGACCGCGGCCGGTTTGCACGGCCTTCCCTTTTACCCTCGATTCGATCGAGGCACCCATGGAACATTCAGTTTCCAAAGAACCACTGCCAACCTAGCATCCTGCGTCGGCTTCAGTCAATATTTTTTCCTGCTCATTAAATCCTAGGTTGGCCCTGCCATGGCGGCAGGCTCAGCGATTCAATCAGCATGGCCCTTCACGAATCGTTGCGGGACCGGCGAAAAGCATGAAAAGGCGGAAGGGACCGGCGTGTTTGTGGACGTGGGAGCCTTGCGCGAGCTTTTGCTGAGTGTACTGCCGCTCACGTTCCCAGTTACTTTGTTACTTCGGCTGGCCTTTCGTTGAGGCGAGGGTTCAGCTTCCGTTGGATGGACTCGACGAATTCGTACATCACAAAGCATTCGAGCGCGAAAGCCGGAAAGCCGAGATAGCCCGGCAAGGGCATTTCAAACACCTTCCAACTTTGGGCGATTGGAAATGTATAATTCCATTTTGCCCCTGCCCAATAATTCCAAAATTCCCAAAGAAATCCGCAGACGACGCCGGAGACGCACAGGGACGCAATCCGCGACCGCTCGCCATTCTGCCAATCTCTCAGCAAAGACTCGCCGCGCATAACCCCATTCAACGGATCGAGCAACAAGATGAAACCGACCCACACCAAGCCGAACAGGTAGCGACTTTGGGCCGCCGGGACCAACAGCGGTGTGGCAACCATCAGCAATCCTAGAAACGAAAGCGTCAGCACCAGGCGAGGCTGAAAGGCAGGTTTCGGCTTCCGGGGCGGTCGAAGAAAGCCGAGCGCTTCAATCAGATCGGCAGTTTCAAAAATCGCCGGCCAGATCGTGGCAAATGACCATCCATAGCCCAATAGATCCAGAACGAAACTGTGGGGAAGCCCAGTGTACTTCCAATTTTTTAACCGAAGGTTATATGCCTCGAAAAGAAGCCAAAGAGGAACGGACCAGGCGCAAAGCTTAAAAAAGTCTCGTGGTGAATCAGCAAGCCGTGAATGGCCCGAAAGCTGATGCACGCCTGCATCGGCCAGCAGCAAATATCCCGTCCATGCCGTCGGCGTGAAGAAGGTTCGAATCCAATAGTTTCCCAAAACGAGGCCAAGCTGGGCGCCCGCAATCACAGCCAAGCCCACCCACCCATAATGCGGGAACCACGCCTGTTTCGGCCGACGAAAGAATCTGACGGCTAGAAAAATCGTTCCTGCCGCCACAATACCTAGTCCTGCTGCAACGTGGAAGTCAGTCATAGCCGGCACCAAAAGCCAACGCAGGTTGTCTTGAGCATATCCGAGAGGACGGGACGACGCAATCATCAGGTGCCCGAAATGATTAACGGAGATGCGAGATAAACGGCAGTTCTATTGTTAGGCTATCTGGACTACTATATGGGGACTTTCCCATCTTTCTCCAGGCGAGAAATCACGCATAATTCTTGTTAACAGTCTGGCGAGTGGGTGTAAAATCACTTTGGCTCATGGCATAAATGCTGAAGGACTTATTAGGGGAGGAAATCCGGGCATGGCGGAAGTGAAAGCGGGTTTGCAGGATTTGGTCATCGCTACATCGTCAATTTGCTCGATTGACGGTACGCGCGGTCAACTGACTTACGGTGGTTATGACATTCATGACCTGGCGGAACATGCAACCTTCGAGGAAGTGGTTTATCTTCTTTGGCACGGCCAGTTACCGCGACGGGCTGAGATGGCCGAGTTGAAGCAACAATTTGTCGAGCATCGGCGACTGGGGCCAGAGATCGTTGAACTCCTTCGTCGGCTGCCTCCGCCTCAGCATCCGATGGAAACTCTGCGGACGGTGATTTCCGCGCTCTCCCTTTACGATGCCGAAGCCGAGGACATGTCCGAGGAGGCCAATCGCCGCAAAGCTCTTCGGCTGACCGCGCAGATGGGGAGCATCGTGGCGGCGTTCGGACGTCTGCGTGAGGGCAAGGAGCCGGTCGCTCCCGACCCGGAACTCGACCACGCGGCGAATTTCCTCTATATGCTGAAGGGAGAAAAACCCCATCGGGAAGATGCCCGATGGTTTGATGTGGCTCTCATCTTGCACGCCGATCATAGCTTCAACGCCTCGACCTTTGCCGCCCGCGTGACGGCTTCCACGCTGTCGGACATGCACTCGGCCATTACCTCCGCGATCGGGACGCTCAAAGGGCCCCTTCACGGCGGAGCCAATGAGCAAGTCATGCGCATGTTGCTGGAGATCGGTTCGGTTGAGGGCGCGGAAGCTTACGTCAAGAACCTGCTGGCGCGGAAGAAAAAGGTGATGGGCTTTGGCCACCGCGTTTACCGCACCGAAGACCCGCGCGCCACCGTTCTGCGGAAAATGTCGGAAGAACTGGGCCGCCGCACGGGTCAGCCGCAATGGTATGAGATGTCACGACGGATCGAAGAAACCATGATTCGCGAGAAGAACATCAACGCCAACGTGGATTTTTACTCGGCGTCTTCCTATTACGTTCTAGGCATTCCCGTGGATCTCTATCCGCTCATCTTTGCGGTTAGCCGCATTTCGGGTTGGACGGCGCACGCGCTTGAGCAATATGCCAACAACCGCCTGATTCGGCCGCTTGCCGAGTATGTTGGGCCCAGGGGTTTGAAATACGTTCCCATCGAGGAGCGGGGCTGAGTTGGCTTTCTTGTCTCGCCGGCAACCGGACGAAACTTGAGCCGAACAGCTTCGCACGCTGTCACCTCCCCGGTCTCCGGCTGAGAGTCCGGAGACCGTGCCCAAGGGGCGTTCCCGCGCCCAACGATTGGCCGGGTCAACCCTGCATGGCGGCGGGCCTCGGGACTTCACCAAATTCGTCGCGAAGCAGCCGGTTGAAGCTGCGCACAGCCTCTGGAAGTTCGTGCACTTGGTACACCGCGAGAAACTTGACTTGTTCGACGGCTTCCAAAAGGCCGGCGACGACATTGAGCGCATCATCCAGCGGAAAAGCAACTCCGACGAGTTTTTCCGCGTCGAACCGCACCGTGCCCTCCAGTTCATGCTCGAGCTTGTCGCAGGTTCGGAGCACGCCTTTCTGTTTGTCCCGGAATTCTTGCCAGGCTAGTCCGGCGTGCGGATAGCCCTCCAGGGCATGGCGGTGGCCTACGGACTCCAATTCACAGCCGAGCCATTCAAGATCGTTCGCGAGCTGAAGAAGATTCTCAAAAGCCATCCTACGCTCCTTCGCGCTGAGGGGTGCGCGTTCCTGGTTCGTTTAGGATTTTAACGATGGGAAGCGACCCGGGCCGCCGATCTCCGCTCCAAAATCTCCGCCGCGATGGTTTCGAGCCCGAGCGTTTGGTTCACATTTCGAGTCTGGAGGCGATAGGCTCGATCAAGCCCTGCGGCTAATTTTTGAACCCCGCTAAACCCCAACGTCCTGGCCCACCCCGCGAGCTTCTTCGCCAAGTCCACGTTCACCAGGCGGCTTTCCTTGCTCTCGGTGAGAGCGACAAGTAAATCGAGACAAAGCGTAGCCCCCAAACGAAGCGTTGGCTCCAACTCGCTGCGATTCTCTGTTAGGGCGCGTGTAGCGGCAAAAAGTTTTTCCCAATCGGCTCCCTGCGGTTCGCGAGGGGATGATGTGCAAATTCCATCGAGAAAGTCTATCCACGGGCGCCGCCGGCTCGTGTAGGCGGTAAAATCAAAAACCTCCAGCGCTCCAATGCTTCCGTCGGCCACCCGGAGCGAGAGCTCCCGAGCCTCCGGGGGGAGAGCCGGTTTCTTACTCGCGGCTTGCCGGAGGACAGCATCTTCGACCGGGGCCAGGCGAACGTGGACAGCGCGCGAGCGAAGCGTCGCGCGAAGATCGCCCGGGTAACGAGAAATGAGGATCAACACTGAAGTGGGCGGCGGTTCCTCCATCACCTTGAGCAGTAAATCCGCCGCCTGCCAATGCAAAGCCGAAGCGGGATGCAAAATGAAAACTCGCCAGGAAAGCTCAAAGGGGCTCGAGTATGCGGTCTCGCGCAGGTGGCGAATTTGCTCGATCAATATGTAGCGGGTGATAGGCTGAATCAACTCGATGTCGAAATAAGCGAGGGCCTCGGCGCGCCGGCTGGCGTCTTTGATTTCTTGCCGGCGGCTCCAATCAGCGAGCGAGGCGGCGACCATTTCATCCACCTTGCGGCAATGGGCGCAGTGGCCGCAAAAATCGCTCTCGCCTGGAGCGCGCCGCTGACAGTTGAGCGCTTTGGCGAGCATCACGGCAAGAGTCTTCTTCCCCACCCCTTCCGGTCCCGTCAGCAGGAGCGCGCCTGGAAGGCGATCGGCCGCCAGCATCCCCCGCGCGGCCTTGACGGCGTTGGCATTTCCGAGAAAGGAATCGAAACCCATACGGATGTCCGGTCTCTCGCTGGGGCCTTCCGCCTTACGTTAGAACGCTCCCATCGGCAAAGAGACGCCAACGGGACGGTCGGCTTTGCGCCGCTGAGCTTCACGGCGGGAAGGATGAGCTATGAAGCGATCCACGTGTTTTCTAATTTCGGCTTGCACGTCGTCCAGCGTGCGGTCGGCTGGCACGAGGATAACGCGGCGCGGCTCGCGGCGAGCAATGGCTTGGTAGCCCTCTCGCGCTCGACGGAGAAATTCTATCCCTTCCGCCTCGAATCGGCCGCGCCGCCGGCGCCGCCCTTGAACCCGTCGCAGCGATTCTTTCGGATCAAGATCCAGTATGATCGTGAGATCAGGTTGTAAGTCTCCGCAAATAATGCGGTCGAGCGCGCGAACGGTGGCCACCCCCAAGCCGCGCCCGTAGCCCTGATAGGCCAGGGATGCGTCATTATAGCGGTCGCTCAGAATCAACCTTCCGCGAGCCAGCCCCGGTCTCAACACTTCCTCGATATGCTGCGCGCGCGCCGCGTACATTAACGCCAATTCCGTGAGTGGGGCGAGGGGAAGGCCCTTGCGGCCCAGGATGGCGCGGCGGATAGCTTCACCGGCGCGAGTCCCTCCGGGCTCGCGAGTCGTCACGACTCGGTGCCCACGGCGGCGAAGATAATCCGCGAGCAAGCGCACATGAGTACTCTTGCCACTGCCGTCAATGCCGTCGAGCGTAATGAAAAAACCGCGCCGTTTCACGGGAATGGATGCGAGAGCGACGAGTCTGAATCTTCATGCTAACATCAGCGTCAGCACCGGACAAGATGAGGCGGAGCGATACATGTCGTAATGGATGGTTTTAATAACTTTCCGGGTCTTCGTTATGATTCATTCGCTCGCGAGCGGCGTAGTATCCTCCCATTTTGCCCGCGCCGCCCGGCTTTGTCTTTCCTTTGACTCTGCGCGAAGAGGTCATATAATCTCCAACCATGTCCAACGTCATGCCGAGAGAAGCGGGTGGTTCGCGTATTTTGTTGACAGGCGCCAAGGGGTTCATTGGCTCGTGGATTGTCAAAATTCTGCTCGAACGTGGGTTAGACCCCTGGATTTATGATGTTGACGAGGAGGCGAAGCGTCTGGAATCGCTTCTCACCGGCGCTCAGATGGAGCGGCTTCGCTTCGTTCGCGGTGACGTGACTTCGCTCGAGGATCTTGAAAAAGCTGCGGTTGACCACGGCATCACACACATTATTCATCTGGCGGCGCTGCAAGTGCCGTATTGTGCCGCTGATCCGATTCTCGGGGCTCGTGTGAATGTGCTCGGATCGTTGAATGTTTTTGAAGTGGCTCGCCGCCATCGGAGCCAGGTTCGCCGCGTGGTTTACGCCAGCTCCCAGGCGGTTTTCGGTCCGGAAGAGTTTTATGGGGGCGGAACGGTTCCCGAAGGCGCGCCGCTGTTGACCAACACCCATTACGGCGTGTTTAAGCAAGCGAATGAGGGCAACGCGCGCGTTTACTATCTCACGGAGGGCATTGCAAGCGTCGGGGTGCGTCCGGGGACGGTCTATGGCGTGGGCCGCGACCGCGGTATCACCTCGGGCCCGACCAAGGCCATCAAAGCAGCCGTGGCCGGCCGCCCTTATACCATCCGGTTGACCGGCGGCGTGGACATGCAATACGTCCGCGATACCGCGGAGATTTTCATTCGCGCCGCTGAATCGCAAATTGAAGGCGCCAAGGTTTACACTCCCCGCGGCCGGGTAATTGAGATTGAGGAGTTTCTCGAAGTTCTCTTCCGGCTGCTGCCCCCGGCCAAGCAATGGGTTCGCGTCGAAGGCAAGCCGCTCCCGATTGCTTACGATTTTGATGACAGCGCCTTGGTTCGTGACCTGGGCCCGGCGCCGCGCACGCCACTCGATCAAGGCATTCGGGAAACAGCCGAGATTTTCGAAGGTCTTTACCGCGAAGGGCGGCTGGATTGCAGCGATCTTGAGACTTGACTTGCCGGAAGCTCGTCCGGGCGAAGGCGCCAGGCACGCGCAAACCGTTGGGGCGAGCGCGCGGGCGGGGCTCGGGCCCACCCGCTCAGACAACGAAAGACGGAGGCGCCCATGAAAGCCGCAGTCCTCGAAGACGTCGGAAACATGGCGGTGCGAAGTGTCGCCGACCCCACCCCCGCGCCCCATGAGGTTTTGCTTAAGGTCGGCGCGGTCGGCGTTTGCGGAACCGATTTGCATATCTATCGCGGCCACGGGAACTACAATCTGGATTCGCGTGGTCGCGCGATTCCGCTCACCAAGCATCCGCAAATTCTCGGGCATGAATTTTCCGGAGAAGTTCTCGAGGACGGCGGCGAGGTCAAAGATTTGAAACCCGGCGCCCGCGTGCTTTGCGATCAGGGACGAAACTGCCAGAGCCAGAGGCGACAGCCGCTGTGCTCTTATTGCGCCTCAGGCGATACCCATCAATGCGCCTTCTACATGGAGCACGGCATCACCGGCTTGCAAGGGGCGCTCGCGGAATATATTGCCATTCCGGCAGTGAACTGCCTTCCGATGGCCGATGATATGCCCGCCGAGCAAGCCGCCTTAGTCGAGCCGCTCGGGTGCATTCTTCACTCGAGCGACCGCGTGGAGCGGTCACGAGCGCGCTATTCCCTCGAAGGCCCGGAGCGCATTCGGAACATTCTGATTACCGGCGCGGGGCCCGCGGGGCTGCTTTTCCTTCAATACCTTCGCAACGTCAAGCATTTTGACGGCTTGGTGATGGTCAGCGATATCCGCGAAAAGAATTTAGAGCTGGCTGCTCAGTTCGGTGGCACGCCCATCAACGCGGCTAAAAGCAGGCTGCCAGAGGCCGTGGAGGAGTTAACCCACGGGGAGCGGGTCCATTACCTGATCGAGGCTTGCGGCAATTCCGTCATTTTCGAGCAGATGCCGAGCCTGATTCGCAAGCAGGCGACGGTCCTGCTTTATGGTCATGGCCATCAGGGCCGCGACATTGGCCTGCTTTGTATTGTCTTGTTCTTTGAGCCGACACTGGTCGCTTCGGTGGGCGCTTCGGGAGGGTTCGACCCCGACGGCCGTCCGACGACATACCGCCGCGCCCGCGAGTTGGTTCACTCCAAGGCCGTCCAGGTGCTGCCCTTCGTGACGCACCGCTATCGCTTGCTCGAACAGATTGACCGCGCTTTCGCCGAGGACTTTGCAAAACCGGAGTATATTAAAGGCGTTTTCAACCCAGCTTAACCCGGCGACGGAATGTTACGCCGCGCGTGAACCTGATCTTGCGCGAGGAGCAGTGCCAGCAGATTGCGGTGTTCGCCGCTTTGCGCGAATAAATTTCTGGGATCTCAGCGACGAGGCCAACAAGGAGGGCTGATTTCATGAGCGAATGGATGGGATTCCTGCTGATTGTTGTGGGCGGCGCGATGCAAGGCACTTATTACCTCGGTCTCAAATACGTCGCGCCGTGGAAGTGGGAGAACATTTGGTCGGTGTATGCGGTTTTCTCCCT
This sequence comes from Acidobacteriota bacterium, assembly GCA_021786455.1. Taxonomy (GTDB): domain Bacteria; phylum Acidobacteriota; class Terriglobia; order UBA7540; family UBA7540; genus JAKCCV01. Next base: position 5,118 of record JAJYNF010000061.1, on the reverse strand, counting down.
GCTGTTGCTTCCCATGGCGATGGCCGCCGCAACCGTGCCGAGCTTAAGTGAGGTTCTTACCCGCGCGCCGAGTGCCGCGCTGTGGGGGGTGTTTCTTTACGGGGCGGGCTGGGGAATCGGTTCGACCCTTTCGGGGCTCGGGGTCGCGCGATTGGGACTCGCCATGGGCGTGGCCATTCTTCTCGGGGTTACCGCCGCGATTGGCTCGTTTGTCCCATTGGTCGTTCAAACGCCACAACTGGCGCTTCAACCCAAAGGACTGATGATCATTGTTTCAGTCATCACGCTCTTGGTCGGAGTACTTTTGGTCGCCGTCGCCGGCAAGAAGCGTGAAGCCTCGCAAGGCGCGCCGGTCCAGGCCGTCATCCCCGGCAGCTTTGCCACCGGCCTGGCGATTTGCGTAATGAGCGGCATTTTCTCCTCCATGCTGAATCTGGCGTTCGCCTTCAGCCAGCCTGTCGCCCAGGCCGCCGTCGCCGGAGGCGCAAGCGCGTCAGCGGCGCTGAATGCCGTCTGGATGATCGCCTTGGCCGGCGGCTTTCTCGCCAACGCCTTTTACACTTCCTACCTGATGACGCGAAATCGGACTTGGAAGAATTTCGCCCTGCCCAGAACCGGACGCTTTTGGCTGATTGGCTTGGTCATGGGAGCGCTATGGTACTTCGGCGTCGTGCTTTACGGGCGCGGGGCGGCTTCGATGGGGGATATCGGCTCGGTGATCGGCTGGCCGGTGTTCCTCGCGGCGATGATTGTTTTCTCCAGCCTCTGGGGATTCGTAACCGGCGAATGGAAAGGCGCAAGCGCTCCGGCGAAGCGCTTCATGGCCGGCGGGTTCGTCGTCCTCATGCTCGCCTGCGCGCTGCTGGGCATCGCCCACCGTATGTAAGAACTTCGTTCCGCGTTATAATCGCGGCCTCTCATGCAGGAGCAGCGTTGGCGGCGGGTCATTCCGGTGGCGTTCGTGATGTACACGATTGCGTTCGTGGACCGGACCAATATTTCTCTAGCGCTGCCTATGATGAGCCGCGACCTGCACATGAATCCCGCGCAAGCGGGAAGCGCGGCCGGCGTGTTTTTTTGGGGCTACCTGCTTCTGCAGATTCCCGCCGGATATCTGGCCGAGCATTGGAGCGCCAAACGGTTCATCGGGATCCTGCTGATCCTGTGGGGCGCCACGGCAACGGCGTGCGGTCTGGTTCATACCTGGCGTGAATTCTGGTACGCGCGCCTGCTTTTGGGAGTCACGGAAGGCGGCGTATGGCCAGCGGTGCTAGTGCTGCTGGCGCACTGGTTTCCCCGTTCGGAGCGCGCCCGCGCCAACGCTTATTGGATGCTCTGCCTGCCTGCCGCCGTCGTCATCTCCTCGCCGCTTTCGGGATGGATTCTGGGCCGGTGGGGATGGCGCGTCATGCTGATTGCGGAAGGCGCCCTGCCCTTTGTGTGGCTGGTGCTTTGGATGATTATGATTGATGATTATCCGAGGCAGGCTCGATGGATTCCGAGCGACGAACGGCGCTACTTGGAAACCACTTTGGCCGCGGAATCCTCTGCGCTCAACACCGCCGAGCGGCCCTCCATCCTCCGCACGCTATCCCAGCCGCAGGTGCTGTTGCTGGTGTGCATCTACTTCCTTGAAAACAGCGGCAATTACGGCTATTTGTTCTGGCTTCCGAGCGCTCTCCATAACGCGCGCTATTTGAGCAATTTCATGGTCGGCGTTCTGTTTGCCATTCCGTATCTCATCACGGCTTTGGGCATGGTATTGAATTCCCGCCACTCCGACCGTACTCGAGAGCGGCGCCTACACGTGGCCGGCGGCTTGGCGTGGGGCGGGCTCTTTCTTCTTTTGAGCATCTTGCTGAGCGCAACCTTTCCCCTGCTGTCTTTCATTGCCATTGCCATGGTCGGCGCGGGCTCCTATGGCGTGCTCGGCCCGTTCTGGGCCATTCCCACGGAAACGCTCCCCGCGTCCGTGTGTGGTTCAGCGATGGGGCTGATCAATGCGCTGGGCAATTTGGGAGGATTTTTCGGGCCTTTAATGGTCGGATATCTGGACAAGCGGACGGGGAACTTCACCTATGCTTTTGCCCTGCTGGGCGTGGGCTTCCTGGCGGGGGCGGCGCTCAGTTTGCTTGGCCAGCGTAGCTCCCGACCCGTTGCCGAGGCCAGGTAGTGTCGTGCGTCCGAAATCGCTTGCCGGTGCGACATTTGTGGCACGGCCATCTTGGCCGTGCTTTGACACGGGCGGGATGCCCTTGCCACATCGCGCTATTGTAAAGAAGCGCTAGACGCACTACACTAGCGGCCTTCGATGTCGCCGCGTTTGAAGTCAAACAAACGCGACGGCGCGAATGGGTGACCCGGAGCCGCCGCTGATCTTCAGGGGAAAAGCGGCGAACAAAAAAACATCCGGCAGTTCATCCAGGCGCGTCAGATTTTCAATAATCAGAACCTGATGTTCGAGCACGAACGGATGAATGGGATTGGAGGCGAGCGCCCGAGGGGGATCGGGCGAGAGCGTGTCCACGCCGAGCGCGGCGACCGATTTATGGACCAGATACTCCGCGGCTTCGTGGCTGACGCCCGGCCAGTCGGAGAGGTATCGCTTATTCTGCGGACGCTGTCCCCAATAAGATGACCAGCCGAAGTTGAGAAGCACGATGTCATCGGGGGCAATCTCCGTATGCGTCGCTTCCCACTGCTGAATGTGGTCACGCGAAACGTACTCACCCTCCTTAAAACTTCGGCAATCCAGCCGTAGGCCGCGCCCGAGCAGCCGATCCGGCGGCACGCGGTCAATCGTGACGTGGGCGGCCGGCTTGGCGTCGCTGATAAAGTGCGCGGGGGCGTCCACGTGCGTGCCGTTGTGCTCATTCATCACCAACTGATACGTTAGCGCGCGGTCGCCGTGCCAATACGAACCCCATAGATTGTGGAAGAATTTGGAGTGGGTGGGGAAATGAGGCATGTGCTCTTCAAGCGTTTGGCTCAAGTCCACCAGCCTCGCGCTGCGCAATGATCTCAGAACCATCGAGACGTCGAGCATAGATGTTCCTTTCCCAGGGCGTCAGAGTCACCCTCAAGCAAGTTGCCGTAGGCTGCGGTCATGCGCCGCCGGTAAATTCGCCAGCCCTGAACCTCTAACCACGTTTGCGGTCCCGCGCGCTGCGGCACTTTCCGCGCGAAGCCCGCATAGTTAAAGGGCAAACCCGACACTTGCAACTTTTGAAGCGTGGCCTCCCTTGATCCATTTCTGAACCGCGCCTCACTCTTCTCACAAAAGCAACCGCTTTGGCAAGATGAATGTTAAATGGCTGTTGGATCGCTCCGTAAACGGTAACCTTGGCCACGTTTGGCGCATCTGCTATACTGGGAGTCGTCGAGCCCATATTTCCAAGGAGAAGATAAACATGAAGAAAATAGTTCTGAGTGTGACGAGCCTTGCCATGCTGGCGGGTTTGAGTTTTGGGGCGCCGCTTAAATGGCCATTTCATCACAAGGCCAAACAGGACCAAACCACCAAGACGACCCAAAAGCAAAAGAAGTCCCACCACTGGTTCCACCATGGAAAATCGAAGGGGAAGAAAAGCAAGTCGAATGCTGGCTCGGCCCAGTAAAATTGCCGAGGATTACGTATAGAGCTGCCCGCGCGGAAGCATCGTCGCGGGCGGCTTATTTCGCCGAGCGACGCTCACTTCGCTCGCTCGCGTCGGCCGGTTGAGTTCAACCCTGCCAGGAACACCCCCCGCCTGTTTCTCCCGCCGCCTTAATTCTAGAACCAAGCTTATATTTCATGTGTCGAAACGACCGACGAGTCGCGGGGAAACGGCTGCGGGGCTTCGGTTCCCAATGGAATCATGCCCCGGCGATGGCCTGACGGACCGCGGCGGCGAGCCAGTGGATGGCGTCATCGTCGCGGGTGAGCAAGTGAGGGCCGAGGGGCAAGCCGAGAAAGATGGCGGAGGCCAGAACCATCGCCGTCGGATTTGCCGCACAGCCCGGCCGATTGCCCGAAGCGAGGCAATTATGCCACGAATGACGCGGGCGTAAATCAAGAGAATTGAGGACCAAGCGCGCGCGGCTTAAGCCACCCCCCCCCTACGGATGATAGCCGTGAACGTGCCGCGACGACTTTTCATTGGTCATTTGGCCGGATTTTTCGAGAGCGGTTGTCCCACAGCTTGCGGCGGTTAACACCCATCCGCAGATCAGTGCGGCAACGAGAGCGCGCTTGAGGCACGTGAAGAAATGTTTCATTTTATCTTTCTCCCTCACCACTCGTGCTGTGAGATTCGATCTGAACCGCTCGTGTTGCCTCGAGGGTCCGGGAGAATATGGAAGCAAGAAATGAATCTCAACCGAGGGCGAGAAATTGGGCGCGGCGGCTCGGTTGGCGAGGGGCGAGCCGATGCGGAAGAGCTCAAAAAGCGCAACGCCCACTGTCAGCAGGCTTGCGTGGCCTGCGACTGGCCTTCTGGCTTAGGGAAGCAGCCTCGCGATCGGCTCAAAGCTATCGCCACGCGAGCTAAGTCTATCTTGCTTGGAGCCCTTGCCAAGGGGTGCTAACCAGCACGCCGACGGGCGAGCTTCGTCCCAAAAGTCAGCAGGAAAAAAACGCCCTCAAAAATCACGATCATGGGCCCGGGAAGAACGCGGAAGGCTCGCGCGGCTACCAGGCCGAGGACCGTGCTCAGCGCGGCGAAGCTTATACTGAAAGCCGTGAGTGACTTGAGGCTTTTGGCGAGGTTGGCGGCGGCCGAAGAGGGAATGATGACCAGCGACCCGACGAGCAGCGTGCCGACCACTTTGACACCCAGGGCTACCGCCAGGGCCAGTAGCACGAAGAAGAGAAAGTTGGTCTTTTCCACGTTCACTCCGTTCGCGCGGGCCAAGTCCGCGGAAAAACTCGTGAGCGCCAAAGAACGGTAGGCGACGCGCGTTAGAATGAGGATGAGAACGGAAAGTGAAACCGAGACGAACACCTCCGCGCGCCCCAGGTGAAGGATATCGCCGAAGAGAGCGGCTTCTAGGTCTTCGATACGAATGAACAGCACGCCGATGGCGAGCGAGAGTGAGAAGAGGATGCCAATAATGGCGTCTTCGTAAAGATAGATCGGA
>JAJYNF010000140.1 GCA_021786455.1 Acidobacteriota bacterium | reverse complement strand
CAGCAGATCATTACCGGAAACAATTTCAGCGCCAACATGCTGACGGTTCGCTGGACGAGGAGCTTTTGAGACGTACTAGCGGATCTTTTGCGGAGGTTAACTATGAAAACTCCATCGGAATCGTTAACAGGCCGGGGAGTCGTAACCCTGATGCTGGCTTTTTCAGCATTCTTCGCGCTCAGTGTGGCCGGAACGCCGGCGACTCCGAACGCCAAAAGCCTGTATGACCAGAAGTGCGCCGCCTGCCATGCCACCGACGGCAGTGGCAAGACCGCGATCGGTAAGAATCTTCATTTGCGGGACCTGCGCTCCCCCGCCGTGCAGAAACAATCAGACCAACAGCTCTACGATATTATTGCGAAGGGCAAAGGAGCGATGCCCGGTTATTCGAAAGAACTCAGCAAGGCGGACATTGAGCATCTGATCGCCTACGTCCGCGAGCTGGCAAAGCGGAAATAGCGGCAGCACGGCGCTCTAAGGATCGCTGGCCGCGGTTGGACCTGAACATTTGGCGGGCTCCCGCCAGCCATCGCGGCGCGCCGACAACTCTAATCTACGGGGGTAAATCATGAGATCGTCTATTGCAAAGCTTTTCAGCCTCGTAATTCTGGCAGCGACTTTTTCGCTTTTCACCCTGACTGGGATCGGCAGCCCGTCGCCCAACAGCGCCCAAGAAATCTACAACCGCAAGTGCGCTCTTTGCCATGGCAAAGATGGCAGTGGAAATACTCATGATGGCAAGAAATACAAGGTGCCGAGTGTCCGGGTCGCCGTCAAAAAGTATTCCGAGGCCGCGATGATCAAAATTGTGGAAGAGGGCAAAGGCGCCAACATGGACTCCTACAGCGACGAACTGAGCCCAACGCAGATCAAAGCTTTGGTGGATTACTATCGTAGCCTTGCGAAGAAGTAATTTCTCGAGGAAGCGGCTGGCGAAGGTCAACGGGGCCGGAGTCGTGCCCATAGGAAACTGTAGGCGTTCGTCCGGCCCGCGCCAGCCGGGCCTTCGAAATCCCATCGACTGAGGACGGGGCGCGCTGAACTGGCCGTGCAAAGGACAAACCCAAAAGCCCGGCCAACTAATTCAGGAAAACGATCGTGGGCAATGAAACTTACTCTTCATGGTGCAATGCTGTTTTTGGCCCTTACGGTTTCCGCGCGTCCTGTCCTCAGCCAAACGGCCGGCCAGCTCCCCTGTGCTTCTTGTCATGCTGATAAGGCTCAGGCGCTTAAGGGTTCGGCGCACGCGGCGCTGAGTTGCACAACCTGCCACGTGGGGATCAAGAGCTTCCCACACCCGCGGCGCGTCCCGCTGCCCACCTGCGCTGAATGCCACGCCAAGCAGAACGCCGAGTGGGCTCAGAGCGTTCACGGGAAGGCATGGGCCAGTGGAAACAAGACCGCGCCGACCTGCCAAACGTGCCACGGCGACGCCCATTCGGTGGCGCATACTCACACTTGGGCGTTCAAGAAGTCCATTCCGGCCCTCTGCGGAAGCTGCCATTCCCAAGTTCTTAAACATTACACGGAAAGCATCCACGGCCAGGGTTTGGCGCGAGGAGCCGTAGGGGTCCCCGTGTGCGCCACATGCCATCACGCCCATTTAATCCTTGCTCCCGGCAACCCCAACTCGAGCGTTTATCCGACGCACATTCCTGAAACTTGCGGGCAGTGCCACGGCAACGTTCGCCTGGCCCGCGAATACGGTATGCCCTCGAACCGATTGCTCACGTATGATGCATCTTTCCACGGCATGATGCTCCGTGAAGGACGCATTACGGTCGCAAATTGCGCAAGCTGCCATGGAATTCACCTGATCCTACCGTCTTCGGATCCGCGCTCATCCATCAATCCTAAAAACCTCCCAAAAACTTGTGGCAAATGCCATCCCGGCGCGGGGACTACTTTTGCTATCGGCCCCGTTCACGTGTTGCCCGGCACGGGAACCGGGATGATCCCCAGAATCACAAGTTGGGTTCGGGTGTTTTACTTGATCATCATTCCGCTGACGATTGGATTGATGTTCGTGCACAACTTCGGAGACTGGCTGCGCAAGCTGCGTGCCATGCGATTGGCTCAAGTCAGTTCGCGGTCCCTGCCGGTCTCTCCGCAGTTGGAGCCGGAAGCGGGCGAGGCGCGGATGTTTGGGTTCGAGCGAGCGCAGCATTTTTTGCTGCTGGCCTCGTTTCTGGTGCTCGTTTGGACCGGATTCGCTTTGAAGTATCCCCTCGGCTGGTGGGCTCGGCCGTTGTTGATTTGGGAATCTCCACGCTTTCCGTTGCGCGGAATTCTTCACCGAATTGCGGCCGTCGTTTTCATGGCTGTGGCCGCGATGCACGTCATTTCTCTTTTTCAGAGCAAGCGCCTGCGGAACCACTGGCGCCAATTGTGGCCCACGGCGAGCGACCTCCGCCAGGCGCTCCACGCGATGGCGTACAACTTGGGATTACGCGATCAGCCTCCGGCTCTCACCGAATATAGCTACATCGAGAAGGTTGAATATTGGGCCTTGGTTTGGGGAGCTGCGATCATGACCCTCACCGGACTGATGTTATGGGCGCACAATTTCATCCTCCGATGGCTTCCCAAGGCGATCATTGACCTTGCCTCTACCATTCACTTTTACGAAGCGATTTTGGCCGCGCTGGCGATCTTAGTCTGGCATTTTTATTCCGTCATCTTCGATCCTGATGTTTACCCGATGGACGCGGCCTGGCTGACGGGGCGCAGCCCGCGCCGCCAGAATGTCAAACCGCCAGAGCCACCGGCGCCGACGAAGCCGGAAATCCCTCCCCGGAAGAAGGTCTGAGAATGACTGCAAAAGGACAAAAGTGGAGAGAGCTGCTTTCGCCCTACGTCTATCTTTCGAGTAACTGGATCAGCCGGGTGGGTGTCGTTTTCGTCACCACTGCATTCGTCTTATGGCTCTATCTCTTGCCAACCTTTATTCGCGGCGAGGTGACGCATCCGTATGCCGGCATTCTGATCTTCCTGTTCCTTCCAGCGGCTTTTGTCATCGGCCTCCTGTTGATTCCTGTGGGAATTGTGCTGCGCGCTCGCCGCGACCGAAGGCGAGGAACTTATCCAACCGACTTCGTCCCGCTGGATTTTCACAACCCTGATTTTCGGCGCTTGCTGGCATTTATAGGCATCGTAACGATCGTCAACGTGCTGGTTGGCAGCCAGCTCGTCTATAGCGGTGTCAATTATATGGACACCGTGACCTTCTGTGGCGAGACCTGCCACACGGTCATGCAACCTGAGTACACGGCTTATCTTCACTCGCCGCACGCCCGCGTGGCCTGCGTTCAGTGCCACATTGGACCAGGAGCGTCGTGGTTCGTCCGCAGCAAGCTGTCCGGGCTGAAACAGGTTTTTGCGGTCCTGCTGAACACGTATCCCCGGCCGATCCCAAGCCCGGTAACCAGCCTTCGCCCGGCCCGCGCCACCTGCGAGCAGTGTCACTGGCCGTCGAGATTTGAAGGAAATCGCCTGGTGGTCATCCCGCGTTATGCAGAGGATCAGGCGAATACGCTGACCTACGATGTGCTTCTGATGCACATTGGCGGAGGGGAAGGAAACCAAGGGATCCACGGCGCCCATGTAGGGCCAGGAGTTACCATCCGCTATGGTTCCGACGCGTCGCGCCAAAAAATGTACTGGGTCGAGTATGAAAACTCTCGCACGGGGAAGAAGGCGTTGTACGTGGCGCCGGGCGTTAATCCCAAGTCCATCAACCCGCGTCGGGGGCGGGTTATGGACTGCATTGATTGCCACAACCGCCCGACTCACATCTTCTATATGCCGGGCCAAGCCATGAACCGAGCGATGGCCGCCGGCAAAATTTCCCCCTCCCTTCCCTACATCAAGAAGGAGGGCGTCGCATTGTTGAAACAACCCTACTCAAGCCGTGCTCAAGCCGCCCGCCGCATTCCGGCTGAACTGACGGCCTATTACCAAGCCAACTTTCCTGCCGTCGCCAATCAGAATGCCGCGGAAATTGCCTCCGCGGCCGGGGCTCTGGTCACCATTTACGGCCGCAATGTCTTCCCGAAAATGCGGGTCACCTGGGGGACATATCCCAACAACCTCGGCCACAAGTATTTTCCAGGATGCTTCCGTTGCCACGGGACACTCCATAATCCTTCTGTTACCTATGAGAAGATTCCCAGGCATTGCGGCATGTGCCATGCGGTTTTGGCGCAGGACGAAGCGCACCCGAAAATCCTCGATGAACTCGGACTAACCGACCCATCCTCGTCATCCCCTGGGCCGTAATCCAGAACCGGGGTTCAGCCTCGCTTCAGGCGGCGTGGGCAGCATCGGCGAGATCGCCTCCGGCTGCTGAGAGAAGAGCCAGGCAAGCGCCCCACCCTCCGTGACTTCTGTCACATCCGGGTCCAGAGCCGGCGTGATAGAAGTCACAGCAGGCTTCTCTATGATGAGTTGAAATGCGGTTGTTAAGGGATAGCCGGGAGAGTGAATGCACAGCTTCAGCGATCGCCCCTTCCTCGTGATCTGGGAAGTAACTCAGGCGTGCGACTTGGTCTGTGTTCATTGCCGCGCCGCGGCGCAGACATGGCGGCATCCGCTGGAGCTAAGTACCGATGAAGGCCGGAGGCTGATTGACCAAGTTGCGGAGATGCAGGTCCCGGTATTTGTTCTGACAGGCGGAGACCCTCTGAGGCGCCCGGATATTTACGGGCTCGTCGAATATGCTTCCCAACGCGGAGTACGGGTCTCGATGACGCCCAGCGCGACGCCGCTACTGACCGAGGAAGCCATCCGGGAGATCAAACGCCGAGGATTGGCTCGGCTGGCAGTCAGCCTGGACGGCTCAAAGGCAGAAATCCACGATGCGTTTCGAGGCGTGGCTGGCTCCTACACGCGAACGCTAGAGGCCATCGCATGGGCGCGGGAAGCCGGTTTGCCGGTGCAGATCAACACGACCATTACGCGCCGCAACCTGGCGGATTTCGATGCGCTCGCCAACCTGCTGCGCGGGCTGGACATCGTCCTTTGGAGCATCTTTTTCCTAGTCCCAACCGGCCGTGGCCGTTTGAGCGACTTGATCACGGCGGAAGAATTTGAAATGATTTTTGAAAAGATATTTCGCCTGGTCCACCGTGTCTCGTTCGACATTAAGACCACCGAGGCGCAACACTTCCGGCGATTCATTTTGCAGCAGACCGCTCAGATCCGTAGGAGGGGCGGCCATTTCCCACCGCCCCGATCAGAGCCTCCCCGTCGGGGCGATGGCATCGGCCGGGCGCCCCGCGGCTTAAACGATGGCAAAGGTTTTGCTTTCGTATCTCACACGGGCGAGGTGTACCCCAGCGGTTTTCTGCCGCTCTCCGCCGGCAACATTCGCCGACAGCCTTTGGCCGAGATCTACCAGAGATCGCCCCTGTTCGTCGCGCTCCGCGATTCTTCTCAACTGAAGGGCAAATGCCGCGAATGTGAGTTCCGGGAAGTGTGCGGCGGGTCAAGAGCTCGCGCCTTCGCCTTAACGGGCGACCCGTTGGCCGAAGAACCCTGTTGCATATACGAGCCGAAAGTCCATCATCCGGAACGCCGTCTTGAGGAGCTGTCGGTCCGTGACGCATTGCCCGAAGGCATTTGAAAAAAGGAGACGAGTTCATGCCATCTTCAACCTCACCCCATGCCAGCGCTCGCGCTACCCAAACGTTACGGCAGGAGCATGAAGCCATCCTCCGAATGCTGGACGTGCTGGACGAGGCGGCATCCCAACTCGACCACGGCAAACACCTCCGCCCGGAGGTGCTGGAGGGTCTCGTGGAATTCTTCTCGCTTTTCGCCGACCGCTGCCATCACGGAAAAGAAGAAGAGGTTTTGTTTCCGACCCTCGAAGCCAAGGGGCTGACGCGAGTCGGCGGCCCGGTGGGGGTCATGCTGCGGGAGCATGACACGGGGCGGATTTTGCTTAACCACATGCGCGAGAGCGCCCAACAGTACCAGATCGG